>DAIUBX010000044.1:0-11142 GCA_036846465.1 Bernardetia sp. | reverse complement strand
AAATAAGCAGCACCACGCAAGTTGTAGGCTTCATGGCTGCTAGAATTTTTTTTAATCGCTGTATTCAAAATGGGAAGAGCTTCTTCAAACTTTCCTTCTAACATCAATTGACGTGCATTGTCTGTATATTTTTTAACAGAAGGCTTACAAGAAGATGCCATAAACAAAAAACCACTCAAAACAAGTAGAAAATAAATCCCTCTAGTAAAAAAATTGCTTTTTTGGGTGTGGCTACAATGTCACTCTCGTCAGAATCTGTGGTTTCTGATGTATTGTTTGATAGACTGTTTGACTGGCTATTTGATTTCATTAGGATAAACGAATAATTAAAATAACGTTAAGATAGGATTGTATTTATTTTTACTCTAAACAATGCAAAAAAGTTGCCTTTTTAAATTTTAGTAGTTCAATTTTTAATATCAGTCAATATAAAATTACAATTAATCTTGAATTTGTTAAAAAACTTCTATAAATATTTATCATTTTTTAAAAGCATTTTTTGGCAATAGAAGTTTTAATCAAATTTCTATTTTCTCACTTCTTTATTATTTCAACAAGAAAGGTGTTTTTTACTTAACTTTTTCTAAAAAAATTTGTATTTCTACTAGAATCAATCTAATTTGAGAGTTCTATTTTTTTACTCTCTCCTCGCTAATTTTACAGCTATTTTTCAAGATGAAAAAGCACAACAAAAATAAATATATGGAAAAATTTACTTCTCAAAATAAATTACTTTTTAGTCTATTATTCTTTATAGCGTGTCTTTTTCAGATTCCTCAAGGTACTTTTGCCCAAAATATAGAAACGCAATACAGAACTGCTGTTAATCAGGGAAATTCTAATAAAGCAGGAAAACTAGCTTATCAAATAGCACAAAGATATTATAAAGAAGGAGATGAACAAAAAGCAGTCAATTACCTTAAGGAAGCTACTAATTTTTCACTTAAAGTAAAAGACTATAAAAACCTAGGACAAGTTTATTCCCTGTTAGGTGTAATTTATAAAAAACAACAAAATTATAATTCAGCTATTTTTAATTATGGCAAAGCTACACAAGCCTACAATATGCTTGGAGATAAAAAACTGGTAGCTAGTTCGCATTACTTAGAAGGAATATTATATGCTGATGTTCAACAATATGATAAGGCTATTACTATTTTGAAAGAAACAGTACGTATAGCCAATCAAGCTAATGCTACCGACCTAGTTTTGCAAAGCACAAAATATTTATCAAAAGTATATAGACTAAAAGGAGATGTCGGAAATGCAAATTTGTATGAAAAAGTTACAGAAGAAATCAAAAATCCTGTTCAAGAGGTAATCACGCTAGAAAAACAAAAAGATGAAGTCTTAAAAGATTCCCTTAATATTACAGACTCAGAATTGGAAAAACGAAAAAAAGAAGCTGAAAATCTTACCAATAAACAAGAAATAAATAAACAAAAAATAGATGAGTTATTTAATGAAAATAATCAAGCTTCAGACAGTTTGACAAAGCTATATACAGATAAAATTACTGCCATAGAAATAGAAAGAAAAGCAAAAGAAAAAATATTTTATTATGTTATTGGTGCAGTTGCTTTTTTTGCTATTATTCTAATTATCTTTATAATTATTCAAAGTAATACAGTAAGAGCCAAAAAGAAAGCAAATAGAGAATTAGAATCTGCAAACTACGAACTGGCAGCCAAAAATGAAGAGATTGAGCAGCAAAAAGAAATGATAGAAAAAGAGAAAGAACGCTCTGAAAGTCTTTTGCTTAATATCTTGCCTAAAGAAATTGCTGAAGAACTCAAACACAATGCAGACCTCAAACCACGTTCTTATGACCAAGTAACGGTTATTTTTACTGATTTTAAGGGTTTTACACAAGCTGCCGAACTTCTTTCTCCTGAAGAACTTATCGATGAGCTTTCTGAGTGTTTTTCAGAGTTTGATACGATTTGTGAGCGTTGGAATTTGGAAAGAATCAAAACTATGGGCGATGCCTATATGTGTGCAGGTGGTATTCCGAGTGCGAATTATACCAATCCTGTTGATGCCGTAAGTGCAGCTATGGAAATGCAAGATGTCATCGAACAGCTAAAACAAAAGAAAATTTTACAAGGAAGACCTTATTTTGATATGCGTTTGGGAATTCATACAGGACCTGTTGTGGCTGGTGTAGTTGGAAAAAAACGTTTTGCCTATGACATTTGGGGAGATACCGTAAACCTTGCTGCTAGAATGGAATCTAGTGGTGAAGTTGGACGAGTAAATATTTCTGAATATACCTATTCACTTGTAAGAGATTATTTTTTCTGTTCGTATCGTGGAAAAGTAGAAGCCAAAAACAAAGGCGAAGTAGATATGTATTTTGTAGTTTCTAAATTCTAGGAAATGGAGATTGGGATTTAGGAATTGGAGAATGACAAATAAACCAATTCTATTTTTCTAACATTTTTCTAACAAAATATACTATTTCAATAAAATTATTCATTTCATTGTCAAAAAGAACTTTCAACAAAAATTCTATCCAAAAAAACAGAACATTCATTATGAAAAAAAAATACCTCATTCTTATCGTTTCACTTATTTTATTGCTTTTTGTTCCTTATGATTGGGGAAAAGCTCAAAATTTTAATCGTCGTCAAGTAATTTCTAAAATTAAAGATTATGAAACCAAAAGAAGACGAGCATTAAAAAATGGCGATTACAAAACGGCTATTAGTTTTAGCTGGCAGATTGCCGAAAGCTATCATCTTATCAAACAAACGGGTTTGATGGTTCGCTATTACGAACGTGCAATTTATACAGCCGAAAAAAATAACGATAAACTTTTGGAAGCAAGAAGCCATGAAAAATTAGGCGATAAATATGAAATGCCTGACTTTTTTACAAAAAAAAATAATGCCTACCAAAAAGCTGCCACGCTTTATAATGAAATAAAAGAATTTGAGAAAGAAGGAAATACACTCCGAAAAATTGTAAAAATAACACATACAGAAAGAGATTATGAAAATCTAATTCCGACAGCAGAAACGCTTTTATCAAAATCGGATACATTTCAAATTACTCGCCAAGATAGGATAAATTTAACAACCGTTTTGATGGAAGCACACACCAAGCAAGGAAGCGAAGAAAAAGTAAAACTTTTTAATCTTATGTGGGAAGAAGCTCAAAATGAAAAACCAGACCGAAGAGATAAAAAACGAGAGCTAGACGAAGCCATGAAAATTGACCCTATGTTACTTTCTCAAAGAGAATTAGAATTTTTGAGAGTGCAAAGAAAAGAACTCAATTCAGATATTGATTCTCAAAAAATGGTCATAAAAGAAAAAGCAGCTGAAATACGTGCTAAAGAACTCCAAACTCAATATCAAAGAGAAAGAGCTGAAAGACAAGAGGCTGAGGCAAAAACTCAAAAAGCAGAAGCCGAAGCTCAAAAAGCAAAAAACAGTCAGTTTTTAATAGCTTTAATTGGTGGTGGAATTGTTCTTCTTATTTCGGTAGTCGCTTTTGTTCAGAAATTTAATAGCAATAGAAAACTTGCTTCCAAAAATCAAGAAATTGAATTGGAACGCCAAAAATCAGATACACTTTTACTCAATATTTTGCCAGAAGAAACGGCTCAAGAACTCAAAGAAACAGGATATGCACAACCACATTCTTACGAACTTGTAACGGTTATGTTTACTGATTTTAAGGGTTTTACACAGATTTCTGAAAAACTGACTCCTGAAGAACTTGTCAAAAAATTAGAATATTGCTTTACTAAGTTTGATGAAATTTGTGAACGCAACAACCTAGAAAAAATCAAAACAATTGGCGATGCCTATATGTGTGCTGGTGGTGTTCCTGTCGCAAATACTTCCAATCCAAAAGATGCCGTACAAGCAGGTTTGGAAATGCAAAAATTTATGAAAGACTGGAAAACAAGCCAAGAAAAAGTAGGAGAACCTGCCTTCGAACTTCGTTTGGGAATTCATACGGGTTCGGTTGTGGCTGGAGTTATTGGTAAAAATAAATTTGCGTATGACATTTGGGGCGATGCTGTAAACTTAGCTGCAAGAATGGAATCTAGTGGAGAAGTTGGAAAAGTGAATATTTCTGAAACTACGTATGCACATGTCAAAAATGATTTTGAATGTGAACATAGAGGAAAAATTACGGCAAAAAATAAAGGCGAAATTGATATGTACTTCGTTGAATCAGTTAGCAGTTAGCAGTTGTCAGTTATCAAGAATACATTTCTTTAAAAATTCGTTTCTTACTATAAAGTTTATAATTATGATTAATAATAGTTTAGTTTATGATAAGGCTTATCAATTTGCTATTCGGATTGTAAATGCTTTTCGTTTTTTACAAAAAGAAAAAAGAGAGTTTGTCTTATCAAAGCAGTTACTAAGATGTGGAACTTCTATTGGTGCAAATATTTCGGAAGCAAATGGAGCTATTTCTGATAATGATTTTTCTGCTAAAATGAGCATTGCTTATAAAGAATGTTTAGAAACCAAATACTGGCTTAACTTACTGAAAGACACAAATTACATAGACGAGAAGATACATAAAAGTATGTATGAACAAGCCGATGAAATTGGCAAAATGCTCTTCTCTATTCTCAAAAAAATGAGAATTAATAAAAATATTTAAAAGAATCAAGGTAGTTAGTTCAAGTTCTGTGTTCAGAATTTTGATAACTGATAACTGATAACTGACATGAAGAAACTAAAAGTTAGCACAGGAATTTTTTGGGTAGAAGTACCAGAAGCAAATGTTTTTATGCTTTGTGGCTGTCCTGCTGATGCTGTCAAACATCTGAAAAAACGAGGACTCATTGAAAACATCGAAAAAAAGATAGGTAAAAGTATCGTTTTCTATGAATCGGGTCCTAACTGTATTCTACTTTCTGAGGTTTTGATGCAAAATGGTAGTTTTTCTAATTTGATAGAATTTCCTGCCATGCAAATGCTGTATTTGCAAGGAATGGGAATTCCGAATCACCCAAATAACACAGGAATTCGTCCTATGATTATTGGAACAGAAGAACAAATCGAAGCACAGATGAAATATTTTTATCGTGGAAATTATGGCTTGATAAATAAAGAAGAGTACGCAGCAGCAGGAATTATTGACGAAACTGCCGAACAAATGATGCGTATAAAACTCAATTTTGCGTTTGGTAAAATAAATTCGACAGATACAATTTTAGATAAAAGAGTTATAGAAGAAACAGAAAATCAAAAAACCGAAATCCGAAATGGAGTTTTTATTGAGCGAAAAGATTTTAATATTTATGAGATTAGTTATAAAAATGAAAGCATTGAAGTAAATCTAAATTTGGGAGCAGAAGACCGTTATGAAGCACCATATCAATTAGGTTATCATTATTTGAATAGAGAATATTTTGCTGTTGTGCATTCTGGAGAAGGCGACGGTTGGGATATTAATCGCCCTTGTATGGCAAGTATTGTTATTTTTCAAGGAAAGATTTATTTGATAGATGCAGGACCAAATATTCTGACCAGTCTAAATTATTTAGGAATTAGTGTCAATGAAATTGAAGGAATTTTTCATACACACGCTCACGACGACCATTTTGCAGGACTTACAACGCTTATCAGAACCGACAGGCGTTTTAAATATTATGCAACTCCGTTGGTTCGTTCTGCTGTTACCAAAAAATTATGTGCTTTGATGTCTATTAAAGAAAGTAATTTTGCCAATTTTTTTGATATTCATGATTTAGAATTTGATAAATGGAGCGATGTCGATGGATTGGAAGTAATGCCGTTGTATTCGCCTCATCCTGTCGAAACGAATTTGTTTTATTTTAGAGCAAAATGGAACGATACCTACAAAGTCTATGGACATTTAGCCGATGTAGTTTCTTTTGATGTCTTCAAAAAAATGACAGAAAGGCAAGATAACTTACAAGTTTCGCAAGAATGGTACGACAAAATCACGCAGAATTATTTAATTCCTTCTAACCTCAAAAAAATTGATATTGGTGGGGGAATGATTCACGGACAAGCAGAAGATTACCGAAAAGACGATTCGAAAAAAATTGTTTTGGCACACACACACAAACCTCTCACTTTCAAGGAGCGTGAAATTGGTTCTTCGGCAGCTTTTGGAATGATTGATACGCTTATTCCTGCCAGTCATGATTATTTATTTGATTTTGCTAGTAAATATTTGCAGTTTTATTTTCCTTCTGCACCTCAACACGAAGTAAATTATTTGCTCAATCATTCGGTTAGGCATTTCAATGCAGGAACAATTTTATTCAAAAAAGGACAAAATAGTGAGTATGTTTATTTGCTTATTACAGGTTCGGTGGAGTTTATAGATTCGCAGCGAGGCAATCAACACGTTTTACCAGCAGGTTCTTTGATAGGATTTTACTCGGGTTATTTAGGACAAAAAGCCATTGAAACCTACCGAGCAGCGAGTAATATTACTGTCATTCAAATTCCGTTGCAGTCGTATCACGATTTTGTAGAACGCAATGATTTGTATAGCGAACTTAAACGAGTAGAAAAAAATATTTTGTTTTTGGAAAATACATGGCTTTTTGGCGAGGTGGTTTCTTTTCCTATCCTAACACGCATAGCAAAAGCGATGAATCAAGTAAAAGCACAAGAAGTTTTTGAGCTTTCTCAAAAGTACATTCTCTATATCCTAGAAGAAGGCAGCGTAAGCATAAAACGAAACGGAAAACGTGTAGAAACCTTATACAAAGGCGATTTTTTTGGTGCAAACGAAATACTGACAGCCGAAAATTGGAAAGAAAACGCAGAACAATACAGCATCACACTTTCAAAAGACGCTTCTCTTTTTGCCATTGCAGCCGATTTGATACAAGAAATTCCTGTCGTTTATTGGAAGGTTATTGAAACTTATGAAAAACGGTTTAGGAGGGTTTAAAATAATTATTTAATTTAGTTAAAATTATACTCTTACTCAAAATACAATTAACTCATGGACATAAAAGAACAGGAATTTTCAAAAATAAATATTGGAGATATTGATGATAAAGGAAATGTAGTCCAGAAAATATATGTAAAAAATGATCATCATATAATATACTTGACTCAAGATAAAAATGTAACCATGATGATGACAAATGCAGTAAACTATGAGTGGTCTGCAATTTCTCAACGTACTTCTAAAATTGTCTATTTACTTGAAGATAATGAAAAACTTAAACAAGCTTTTGCTAGTAACATAGCAAAAGCATATAATGATTTTTTACTTGGAAATATTGATATATCAATCACATTATTTGAATAGATTGAATATGGAATAATGCAGAGAAGAAAATTTGCTGCTAAATTAATTTACCTAATCAGTTCTCTTATATTTGTTATTATTAATGGACTAATAGCAGCTTTTTTTGGTTTATTAGGATATAATAAAACAGATCCTGAAACTACTTTATATCTATATGCTATTGTTTTTGGTGGGTTCGGAGGTTATTTGTCTATTTCTATTAATATAAATAAATTAGAATTAGAAACAGAAGGAAACAATGTGCTTCATATAGTAACAAGTATATCAAGAGTTTTTATTGCTATGATATCTAGTTTAGTGGTATTAGTTATGATAAAGTCTAATATATTTCTAGGTTTACTCAATGAATCTAACGAAAATTTTGAGTTTGTCATATACTCTTTTTGTGTGTTGGCTGGATTTAGTGAATCGTTTATACCTAATATCTTAAAAAACTCTGAAAAAAATAATTTAAAAGCTAACGAAGAAAAATAAATAATAATGGAAAACATACTTAATACTCTTTTTTTGGAGTTAAAAACGCTTATTTATAATAACTCCGAAAAATTACAAGAACAAAAAGCTAATCTTGATTTTCATATAGAAAAAATGGCTATACATGTATACAAATGCATGGAAGGTAATTATCGTAATTTTCATACTACTCAGCATATTTTTGATATAAACAAAGGGTTATCTGATTATGGAAGAATAGCAGCAATTTATCATGACATTGTTTATTTACAAGTTGATAGGGGACTAGGTAATAATTCTGATTATCTAAATGAGTTTATAAAAATAAATAATAATTATGAAGGTATTATAATAAATAAAAAAGATTTTGAATTTGAATGTGTTTTGAATGTATTTGGATATAAAAAGAATCAAATAATTAATATTACTAATGGATTAAATGAATTTTTAAGTACTTTAATAATGGTAAAACATCTGAAAGTTTTTTTTAATATTCATCAAATAATTCATATTACAAGTATAATAGAATCTACCATTCCTTTTAGAGAAAATAACTTATATGAGTTACAACACAGACTAAATAATATAGATTTATTAGAAGAAAAAAGTATTAAAATAATTTTAAAAGATTGTATAGATATGAGTAATAATGATGTGAAAAACTTTATGCAAGATACTTCTACTTTTATTGATAATACTTGGAAACTTATACAAGAATCTAATAATTTCTCTAATAAATTTGAGATGTATTGCATAGATGGTTACATGAATACATTGATTAACATGGAAATCTTTCTTAGAAAATTAAATTTTCGTAACGTTTTTCATAGTATACAAAATGAAGGAGAAACCTACCCTACAAATTATACTAAATTGATTAGAAAAGGTAAAGTAAATATAAAAACGGCTTTACATTATATGCATTGCAAAATATATTCAATTATCTTATTACATGTTATTGATAGATGTACTCTTCCTATTAATGAGGAATATATTAGTGCGCCAATATCTCTGTTCTTAGGATATTCTAGTAGTGATGATAAGAAAATTATAATAGATAATTATTTACCTAAGATTTCATTAAATAAAAATTATATGTGTAATAAAGTAGTATTAAATCTCTTAGCAAACGGCAGAAAAACAGCTACTTCTGATCTTAGTCACTCTCCTTTAGCATCATTTATTTATTCTAATTTAGGAATAATAAGTTTAGAAAGAAGCTATAATGAAGCAATAAATTTATTGAAACACCCAGAAAGAGATAATTGTTTAACATTTTTAAGAAACCAGTCAAAAGAAATAACACATTCTATTCTTATTGCTATAAAACAAATATGTATAAGTCGTAAAAAAGAAATTGACATATTGATAAAACTAATTAATTCCCCTCGTTAGTTCTCCTTATGCCGTTGTTGGTCTTTAACTTCGGCAACGCCGTTGTGATGACCAACAACAGACATACCCAGATAATTTACGAACTTGCTACCAAAACCTAAAAAGTTAAATATAAAAAAGGCGTTTGTTTTAGCTTGTGCGTGTGTGAGTTGTTGGTCGTCGTAACGGCTACGCCGAAACTAAAGACCAACAACGGCGTGGTACAAGATAGAATCTTGCACTAGACAGATAAAAAATATTTTTTTTGGTAAGCTAGAAATTATAATTTTAATCTGATTTTTTTGCTAGTTTTGAGTTTTAGTATTTACTTTTTTTACCAAATAAAATAACCAAATGAACCTATTTTTTAAATTAACTCTAGTTGTCTTTCTCTCTGTTGCTTGTTCGAATCCAAAGCAAGAAGATGCTACTAATGTTGTGCAATTAGAAGAAGAATTAAAAATTGAAACTCCCAAAGAAATCCCCACCCTACCTAATCAGATTTCTTTGCCCCCTCATATTGAAAAGGTACTTAACAAAGTTAAAAAGTTTGATAATGCCGAAGAATTAGAACTCTTACTTAGCAAAGCTAGTCCGTGTGGTAGCGAAGAAGTTTGGAATACACTTACCGAACTTCCACAAAACGAACTTGAGGCTTTTTCTGTACATGCAGAAGTAAATATTTATGCTATTGGCAAATATATTACTGCCAACGGTTATACCATCGTTGTATTTCTAACACAAGGTCATTTTGACTATTACGATGTCGTGGTTATCAATCCAGAGGGAAAATTTTATAACAACAGTGCTATTGTTGGTGGTACAGGTTCGGCAGCAAGAGGTGTAGCAGTAGGTTGCTCTGTTTTAACTTCTTTTAAAATTTCTGAAACGGATATCAATTATACTTCAGAAGACACTATAGGTGACACTCCGAAAGAAGATAGTGGAAAAATAGTGTTTTCAGAACTAGAATATGAAAATTTTAATTAAGAACTAAATTAATCGTATCTAATTTGGATATTTTCCCTCGTTTGATGCAAGGTTCTATTCTTATGACACTTATTTTGTTAGTATATACTGACGAAACAACAAATACAAGATAGAATCTTGCACTAGACTATATTTACTAATCTATCCAAAAACCGATGAGTCTTAACAAACAAAGAGTATTCTATGAAGAGGTTTTTCCCATCTGGAATAAAAAGGAGGAAACCAAACAAAAATTAAAAGTAGAAATTATTTCAAAAGATTACGAAAGTTTAGTTTATATTTTCCTGCTTCTAGGCGAGAAGTGCCATTAGGTCAAGTAAGTGTAGGGGAGTTTATGCCGATGGGTGGAAAGGTCTATCAAGTGGAGGATAAAGTCATCGCAATTACGTATGAAGAGCATAGCAGAGGAGCTACATGTCATAATTTTGAATTGCATTTTTTAGATTTTGAAGGGAATAGATTACTCAAAAAAGCTATTGAAACAGAAAACTTTTTGGTACGTACTTCTACGCATCTATTTTTTTTAGTTTATACAAAAAGATATTTAGATACAAATTATTATACTCCTTTTCTTGAACTGCATAGCTTTGAAATAAATTCTCTTGCTCATACCAAAATTCTTATTGAGCCACCGAGTTCTTTGCGTTCGTTTTATACAAATGAATATGTCCGTTTTATTTCTACAAGATGGAAAATTTTACCAAATCAAGTTTCTATTATTTGTAGTCCTTGGTTGAGTTCTTACGAAAACCAAAATGAGCAAGTTCCTCCATTAGATTTTGAGTATGTTTTTTAAATCTATGCCTACTCACAAAATAAAAAATATTAGAGTTGAATCTGTCATTCCCCACCCTAAATTCAAAAAATACAGTATTTAAATTAATTGTAATTATATTGATAATTAATTGCCTTTTTGATAGTAATTGAATGGCGTAATTAGTATTACCTTAAAAATAAATCAAACTTCAAATTTGATAAATCAAATTACTACGTAGCCACTTGATTTATTAGGTGTAAATTTATTTGAATAGTAATATTTAATAAATTTTC
>DAIUBX010000043.1:0-11142 GCA_036846465.1 Bernardetia sp. | reverse complement strand
GGCAAAATAAAACGAGAGATTGTTGATACTAAGCATAATCAGCAAAATTACGATAGTTTTTTTTCAAAACAAAGAAAAATTACTTTGTAGGCGTTAAATCGCCTGACACTTTGAAGTGTCTTGACAATTATTATTTCTCATAGACGTTATTTTGCATCTATGAATCAAACTCACTAACTTTATTTTTCATTTATGTTTAATTCAATATTAACTTTCTGATTTTTTTTGAAATACCTTCTTTTTCCCTTTGCTGTTTTATACGATTTGATAACTCAAATCAGAAATTATTTTTATGATAAAAAATGGTTTGATTCTGTTGAGCCTTCTGTTTTTACAATTTCGGTGGGAAATATTACGGTTGGAGGAACAGGAAAAACGCCACACATAGAATATTTGATTCGATATTTTTTAGAAAAAAATAAAGACGTAGAAAATTATAAACTAGCCACACTTTCAAGAGGATACGGACGAAAAACAAAAGGATTTGTCTTAGCAAATAATCAAACAACAGCTTCAGAAATAGGCGACGAACCGATGCAGTTTTATCAAAAATTTGCTCAAAATAATCAAAATGTAAATGTTGTAGTGTGTGAAAAACGAGTTTTGGGAGTGCAAAAAATTCTTGAATTATTTCCTCAAACCAAAACAATTTTATTAGATGATGCCTTCCAACATAGAGCCATAAAACCTCATTTTTCGATTTTACTTTCAGATTATAATCGTCCTTTTTATGAGGATTTTTTATTGCCGATGGGAAGAATTAGAGAAAATAGAAAAGGTGCAAAACGTGCAAATGTAGTTTTGGTAAGCAAATCGCCTTTAGGTTTAGCAGAAAAAGATAGACAAATTATTAGAAATCAAATAAATAACTATACTTCTTCGCCTATTTTTTTTACGAGTTTTGATTATGATAAACCTATTTCTTTATTGGATAATGAAGTTTTGAAATTAGAAAATGATAAAAACTATTCTTTCGGAATCTTGACAGGAATTGCAAATTATAAGCCTTTTCAAAAGTATGTAGAAACTAAATTTGTAGATTTTGGAAAAGTAGAAAACCATAAACATTTTCCAGACCATTATAATTATACAGAAAAAGATATTGAATTTTTGAAAGAATCAACTACTATTTGGTTTACAACTGAAAAAGATGCTGTCAAACTTACTCCTTTGATTGAATCTTTTACTAAAGAAGAACAAAGCAAAATTTCTATTTTTTATATTCCTATAAAAGTTGTTTTTTTAGATAATAATGAAGAAAAACAATTTCAAGAATTAATAATGTAACGTACTCTTTAGAGTGCGAAATTGTAGCGTATGCTTTAGCTTACAAAAAAATAAAATATGCCAATTTATATTGATCAATTAAACAGAAAAATAGACCTAAAAGAAATTCCGAAACGCATTATTTCGCTTGTTCCTTCTCAAACCGAACTTCTTTTTGATTTGGGAGTAGGCGAAAATGTAGTCGGAATTACAAAATACTGTATTCACCCAAAACAAGAAATTAAGAAAATAGCAAAAGTAGGAGGAACAAAAGATTTTGATATCGATAAAATAATGGCATTAAAACCCGATTTAATTATTGCCAACAAAGAAGAAAATTATAAGGAAGGAATTGAGCAGTTAGAAGACAAATTTCCTGTTTGGATAAGTGATATAAATGATTTGAATTCCTCTTTTGAAATGATTTCAGAAGTTGGGAAACTTGTAGGAAAGCAAAAAGAAGCTGAAAATTTAGTGTTTAAATTGAATCAAGATTTTGAAGCTCTAAAAACTATACATTCTGAAAGCTATAAAACGCTTTATTTTATTTGGAAAGACCCATTTATGATAGCAGGAAAAGATACTTTTATAGATGATGTTTTGAAAAGAACAAGTTTAGAAAATAGTAATCTTGAAAACCGTTATCCTATTCTTGATGAAGAAAAAATCAAAAAACTAAACCCTCAAATCATTCTTTTGTCTTCCGAACCTTATCCTTTCAAAGAAAAACACATTCAAGAATTTGCTAAATTATTACCAAATGCATATATTGGAATAGTTGATGGCGAACTTTTTTCGTGGTATGGAAGCAGATTAAAATATACTGTTAATTACCTAAAAGAGCTACAAAATGACATCAAATTGCACTTTAATAAGTAAAAATTAAACTAAATCATTTGTTTATTTATTTTTCACACTCAATAAATGATACTTGGCGTGATTTATGTTTTTTATGAGGTAGATTATTACAAAACAATCTCAAAATAAACTCTACTTACTTTTTTATAAATTAGTCTATCAAGTTTTTACTATTCTTACCCCTAAATTTTATTTATGATGAACATGACAAAAACGATTCAAACCATTATCCTTGCCTCTATTTTCGTATTTTTTGTTGGTAGTAGTTATGCTATTACTTCTTTTTCTGAATATTACACCAGCATTTTTACTGATTTGAATGAAATAAATGAAGTGAAAGCAAATCCTCGTGGGTATTTGGTTCGTAAAGGTGTAAAATACAAATGGGAATTAGAACAATCAGCAAGAGCAGGTCAATATACGTATTTCGTTCATAGAGAAAAAGGTGGAAAATCAAACCTTGTTTATAATACCACTTTGGTTTCAATAGATAATCGTAGCTCATCAGGAGAGTACGTTATCAAAATATTTTATTCTGTAAATAAAGGATATAAATGGGATATGGACAGAGATACAATGCTTAGAGTAACTTTCAAAAAAGATGGCTCGATAGATTATCAAGCAACGGGACAAATGTCTAAGTTTGAGGACAATGGACACGGACTATCAGCAGAAGAACTCAAACAACAAGTAGCTTTAGATCCAGCAACCTACAAAGATAATTTTGTATGTCATGCTGCTTCAGCTATTCGATATGCAATTTATAAATATCCAAAAATGATGAAAATATAAGAAAACACATCTCATTTACTTACACAAACTACTTCTTTATACTCTAAAGAAGTATTTTTTTGTTTTTATGTATAGAATCATAGTGATAAAATTTGTTTTTTTGAATTTAAGAAATTTAATCCTTATCTTTTCAGAAGTATTTTTACGTAACACTTAAAACAAAAGTCATGAAATTAGCCATCTTATCGGCAAACAAAAACCTTTATTCTACTCAAAGACTTATTGAAGCAGGAGAAAAAAAAGGACACCAAATGGTAGTAATAGACCATACAAAATGTGATTTAGTGATAGAAAAGAAAAAGCCTAGTGTCATTTACAAAGGCGAAGAGATGTCGGATATTGATGGTGTTATTCCTCGTATTGGGGCATCTGTTACCTTTTTTGGTACTGCTGTAGTTCGTCAATTTGAAATGATGAAAATTTTTACTTCTACAGAATCACAAGCTTTAGTTCGTTCAAGAGATAAGTTGAGAAGTTTGCAGATATTAGCTAGAGCAGGTCTAGATTTACCAAAAACAGTTTTTAGTAATTACTCAAAAGATGTAAGTAGTGTAGTCGATAAAGCAGGTGGTGCGCCTTTGGTTATCAAACTTTTGGAAGGTACACAAGGCTTAGGGGTGGTTTTGGCAGATACTAGAAACACAGCCGAATCTATGCTAGAGGCTTTTAATGGTTTGAAAGCCCGTGTGATTGTGCAAGAATTTATTAAAGAAGCAGGTGGAGCAGATATTCGTGTTTTTATTGTTGATGGTGCAGTAGTAGGTTCAATGAAACGACAAGGAAAAGAAGGAGAATTTCGTTCAAACCTTCATAGAGGAGGAAGTGCTTCTATCATTCAATTAACTGACCAAGAAGAAAATGCTGCGCTAAAAGCTGCAAAAGTATTAGGTTTAGGAATTGCTGGTGTAGATATGTTACAGTCTGCTAGAGGGCCTTTGATTTTGGAAGTAAATTCTTCTCCTGGGTTAGAAGGCATTGAGGGCGCAACAGGAAGAGATATTGCAACAGATATTATCAAATATATGGAACGAAATGTAGAATAAACTAACTTTCAAAGTTCAAGAAATTAGAATCACAATTATTATTTTTTATAGAATGGTAATTGTGTTTTTTTATAGCAAACAAACTTTTACCTCCCAAAAATCGTTTTTGTTAAAAAAGTAAAACTACAAACTATCACAACTTCATTTTTTGAACTAAAATATAAATACATAGCCAATGAAAACGCTACTCATTCTCTTTATCGCTTCTATTTCTTCAGTGGCAGCTTATGGAATTATCAAAGTCAGTCAATCGCATAAACAGACATATAATGCTTGGATTACACACGTAGAAGAGTACGAAGGAAACAAAATTGATACAATTCGTCCAAACCCAAATGATGTAACTACCTATCGTTATGTAAGTAGAAGCGTAGAATGGAAAACTTTTTTGGCTATGGCAGACACCTTTCAAATACCTGCTACTGTTCAGCGTTTTACTTACCTGACAGATGATGATGTTTTCAAAATTCGTGAGCAGTTTTGGTATATGTCTGGAGCTAATCAAGTGGAAGATTTGGCGATTGCTGCTTTTTTTGCTGAGATGTATTATTCTGCACCTACTTCTATTCGATATTTTCAAGAAAGACTGAAAGCAGATGGTTTTACTAATCTGAAAGTTACAGGAAAATTGAATGAGCAAACCATAAAAGCGATTGAATCTCAACCCAAAAAACAAATGTGGGAATGGCTTTTAAAACAGCGAAAAAATTATATTTATAATACAACAGCAACTCCTTCTATGCTAATGTATAGAAAAGGACTTATGAAAAGAGCGAGTGATTTTCATGAAAAATTTGAATCCTTTTTGGGAGAAGATACACCTACAAATGAGATAGATTCCACTACTTATGAAAATACACAAGTTCCGATAGAAGAGTTATTAGAATATGATTCTACACAAAATCAAAAACGAGATAGTTCTCAGAATACCTCATCAGATAGTGTCAAAATTGTAGTAAACTCTGTTCCTCTACAAACACCAAAAACAGGTGATACCACAAAGCGAAAAGAAAATATAACTTCAACTCTAAAAGACGATGAAGTAAAAACAATTAGTGATACAGATGAGAACGGAGTTCGAATTGTGGTAACTTCTGAAAATGAACGATAATACATATTTCCTTGCCGTTGTTGGGGTCGCACCAACAATATAACTAAAATCCTTTTTTGACAAAAACATCAGAAAAGGATTTTTCTTTGTCAAATTTTATGTAATAGTTGGTAAGTTTATTTTCAAACTAATAGTTTTTGCGTATTTTGGAGTTAAAATACAAAAAATCAAAAAAAATGTGTTTTTTTAACCCAAAATCTACATTTTTTTTAACGCATAATGAATAGTAACTTTGCCTTTTAATCAAAAAATAGCTCAATGCAATTTTTTTTCTTCCATAAAAATTCCCTTCTTGCCATTTTTTGTGTATTCACAAAAACATTATAAATAGTACGCAATGCAAAAATATATCTACCTTTTTTTATTTTTTACTTTACCATTTTCTAACGTTATTTTGAGTTCTTGTACCAATACAAAGGAAGAAGCTCTTAACGAATCTAGGGAAATCATCAAAGAACAAGATTCTGAAATCGAAACGATGAAACGTCGTATCGATACTTTAGAACAAACAATTCGTGCACTCGCCAAAAACAGAGAGTCTTCTGATGAAGATGCTGGAGAATTGAAGGTAAAAGCTGAAGAACTCCAAAAAGCCATCAAAAGCTACCAAGGTGCATTATCTAAAAAAGAAAAGGAATTTAAAGAATACCGTTATTTGGCGTTAGAAGACAAACGTGTTGCAGAAATTAGAGAAGAAAAACGCAAACTTCGTGAAGATAATGAGTTCATTGTCAATAAGATAAAGCAATTAAAACAAATGCAGGAAGTCAATGAAGTCATGGACGGACTGACAGATATTATTGATAAAATACCTCCTTTCAATAAATTTGACTGTTATTATAGAGATAAAAAAGACTTAGAAGCAAGTAAAAATAAAGACAACGGTTATAGTCCAAAATTACTTTTAGTAGAAGAGGATGGCACTTATCCACAATCGGACATCGGACAAGTAATTATTGATTTAGATTTGAATTTTTTCAAACTAGATGGAAATCCAACTCAAGCTACTCTGACACTCTGCTTATTTGAAGAGGGAAGTCAAGCTCCAGTTTATTGTCAAGATGAAGTTTTTGATACAGAGTACAAACGTGTAGAATGGAAACAATCAGCTTCTACATTTGGCGCAAAAAAATACTATTTTCAAGTACGTCATGGGGATAGAGTTTTGAGTGATAAATATAACTTCGCTATCAAAAATTAAAGAATATCCTAATCAAAAAACTACAAACAGGTTAATAAAATACAGATTGACAGAAAAATACGTTATTCTATTAATAAACTACCTATCCTAAAAATTGAATAATCTAATTTCTTCCTTGTGATGAATAACCATATTTATTTTCCATTAACCGTTTCAAAGGTTATTTTGCTATTATTTTTGTATTCGACTGTGCATTTTACTTTTGCCCAAACTACACCAGCTTGGCATTTTGATAACTACAACGACAAAAATTCTTCTATTCCTCATAATTTCATTAATGATTTAGCTTTTGACAAAAGAGATAATTCACTTTGGATAGCAACAGGAGGAGGTTTGATGCATTGGTCTGAAACAGATTCTACACTTTATACTCCAAAAAATTCTGACCTAAAAGATTATGGTATAAAATGTATTGCTATCGGTAAAGATGGCGATAAATATATCGGAACGTATGGCGCAGGAATTTATAAAATAGATGCAGCAGGAAAGTTTTATCATTTACAAGTTGCTTCAAAGTCCAATAAAAACACAGTTCTTTGTATCATAGAAGATGAAAATAAAACAATTTGGGTAGGAACAGAAGAAGAAGGGTTATTACGTATCGACTCTAAATTCAAGCTCTTAATTAGTGTAGAAAAAACAGCTTTTACACGAGTTTTTGAAATTGTAGTCGATGAAAATAATACGAAATGGGTAGCCACAGAACGGGGACTTTATACACTAGATAATGATAACCGTTTGAAAATTTATCCTTACTTAAAAGATCAACCTATTAATTCGATTGCTTTTTCTCCCAAAAATGAGTTGTTGATTAGTTCGACTTCGGAGAGTACAGCACAGTTTTTTGTAGGCGATAAAAAACAAACTCCTTCTACAGATGTACATTATCAGTTCAGAACAATACTTTCAACAAATGAAAATGTATGGGCTGCTTCTTTGAGTGGTTTATCCCTTTTTGAAAACGACAAATGGACCGTTTTTAACCCTCAAAATTCAGCTTTTCCTTCTACAATGGTAAGTACACTCGCTCAAAATCCAAAAGATAATGCTATTTGGGCAGGAACTTTTGGACAAGGATTAGTCAAATTATCTCAACTTCAAAAACTACCCGAAGGGGAATTTAGATTAGGAACTACTTCTATAAAAAAAGGTGATGTTATTCGTCTGCATATTGGTTTTGAAAGAGCAACAGCCATTTTTAATGATACAACAGGAATTTCTGAATTGGTAGAATTTATGACAGAAAATCAATCTATTAAAATCGAACTTTCAGGACACACCGACACAGCAGGAGATGCAACACTTAACTACAAACTTTCTCAAGAAAGAGCCGATGCTGTAAAACTCTATCTGATTCGACAAAATATAGAAGCCGACCGAATAGAAACAAAGGCTTATGGAGGTACAAAACCAATTTCAGAAAATACGAATGAATCATCAAGACAAAAAAATAGAAGAGTAGAAATGAGAATTATTGAATAATATTTCATAAATAATTGTGCTAAAATATATTCAAATCACTCTGCTAAAATGATACTACTTGCAAAATGAACAGTTGTAGTTTTTGGAATCTTTCTAATAAATCAGCCGATATTTTGCAACCTATTTATATTCGTCTGTTATTTCCTTTTTCTATGCTTTTTGGTGGATTTGTTTTGTACTGTGTTTTTTGAGAAACCCATAATCATTCAATTTCTAATTGAAACCAACCGATTAAAAATTCCATTTCGTCGAAAGGAAACCTATTTTAGTCATAATTTGATTGTAAAAGGCTTTATGTTTGCTATTTTGATTAAATTAGTAGTAAATTATAGCTAGAAATTATATAGCGAAACAAATAGATTGTTATAATAGCCTTTTCCATAAAAAATAGTAATACAAATGTTTGAGCGTTTATCCACAAAACTTATTGGAGGTTTCTCCCTTATCCTTGTTCTGTCTATTGCAGTCAATCTTTTTGCAATTTTCAAACTCTCTCAGGTACAAAATGTAGCTCTTGAGATTAGTGAAAATTGGATGCCAAGTATCTACGAAATATCCACTATTAGTGCCAATACTTCTGACCACATGATACGTCAGCAACAACATATTTTTGCGCTTTCAGAAATTGAGATGTCAGAATATGAGGGTTTGATGCGATTAGATAAAGAAAATATTTCTCGTAGTGAAAAAAATTACAAACTCCTTCTTGAAGACCGAGAACGTATCCTAACAGATAGAATTGCCGAAAAAAAACAAGAAGACAACCCAGACTTAAAAGACCTCAAACAGAATAAAAATAATTTCAAACTCTTTCAAGATGATTATAAAAAATATTTAGAAGAAAGTGAAAAAATAAAACAATTATCAAGATATAATAATAAAGAAGAAGCAAAAGAAAAATTACGTGAACGCTCATTTTTAGCTTTCGAATCAAGCAACCAAACACTTAATCAAATCATTTTTGATAACTTCGAAAATGCACGAGAGGCTGCCAAACGAAGCGAAGAGATTTATACAGATTCCAGTCGTTTGATTATTGGCTTTACGTTAGTTTCTATTGTTGTAAGTATTTTGGTAGCCTTTTTTATTGTTAGAAATACTCGTAAACAAATTGGAGGAGAACCTTCTGATATTGCTGAAGTGGCTCGTAGAGTATCAGCAGGAGATTTAACGATGAAATTTACAAACACAGAGTCAGAAGAAAGTATTTATTCTTCTGTAAAAAAGGTAGTAGAAAATTTGAGAGAAGTTTCTAATATTACCAACAATATTGCAAAAGGAGATTTATCTACACAAATTGAAGTAAAAAGCTCAAATGACCTTTTGGCTATTTCAATTAATCAAATGATAGAAAACTTCAAAAGTATTATCAATCAAGCACAAGTTATTGCAAAGGGAGATTATACCGTAGATGTAAAAGAACGAGGAGAAGAAGACGAACTAAGTGCAGCACTACAACTAATGACAGAAAGTTTGAGAACCAACAAAATTGAAACTTTCGAACAAAACTGGATAAAAGATGGTATCAATCAACTTGCTCAACAGCTTTCTGGAAATCTTTTATCATTAGAATTAAGTAGAAAAGCTATTAATTTTATTTCTCGTTATACCGAATCGGCTCAAGGTGTAATGTATTTGGTGGATAATTATTCTTCAAAACTAAAATTAAATGCTTCGTATGCCTTTACAGAGCGTTCTGGGCTATCAAATGAATACAAAATTGGAGAAGGTTTGGTCGGACAAGTTGGTTTAGAACGCAGTCCAATTTTACTCAAAAATATCAGAAGACAAGATATGTCGCTTTCAACAGGAACAGTCGAAGAGCCACCAACGCATGTTTATGCCTTTCCTTTGGTCTTTGAATATGAATTGTATGGTGTTATTGAATTAGCGTCTTTTGAGCCTTTTACACAGTTAAAGCAAGAATTTTTACAACAAGCTGCCAATACAATCGTAACCTATATTTATTCTGTTCTTCAAACTGACAGAATTAAAGGGCTTTTAGCTACTTCGGAAGAAGCAACACGAAGCGCACAAGCAAGAGCGCAAGAAATCGAACAAGCCAATGCAAGATTGGAAGTTCAACAAGGAGAGTTACAAGAAAAATCAGAAGAGTTACGTCGTAGAAACGAAAGCCTAATTTCAGCTAAAGAAGAGCTAGACAGAAGAGCTGAACAGCTAGAGTTATCGAACAAATACAAATCTGAGTTTTTGGCAAATATGTCGCACGAGCTTAGAACGCCTCTTAATTCGATTATCATGCTTTCAAAAATGCTTTCTAAAAATGAGAAAGACACATTAATAGAAAAAGATGTCAAAAAAGCGAAGATTATCTATAAATCGGGTGGAGAGCTTTTACGATTAATCAATGATATTCTTGACCTTTCTAAAATTGAGGCAGGAAAAATGGTCATTAATCCTGTTGAGTTTGCCAACAAAGAAATCGTTACAGATATGAACGATTTGTTCCAAGGAATTGCACAAGAAAAAGGAATTCAATTTATTACAGAAGACAAAACCAAGTCATATATCTATAGTGACAAGGAACGACTGGCGCAAATTTTACGAAATTTTTTATCCAATGCTTTCAAATTTACCAAAAAAGGACATGTCAAATTGTCTATTACAGACCACGACGAAGACCATTACAGATATAGCATTATTGATACAGGAATTGGAATTCCGAAAGACAAACAGCAAATTATTTTTGAAGCCTTCAAACAAGCCGACGGAACAACTTCAAGAGAATATGGTGGAACAGGTTTAGGACTTTCAATAGCTAGAGAACTTACCAAACTTTTACAAGGACACATTGAATTAGATTCAGAAGCAGGAAAAGGAAGTACATTTTCGATTATTCTACCAAGACGATTGGATGAAGAATTAGCTGAAAAAGAAGACCGAGTAACTGTTGTAGTTAAGAATTTAGAAACAGGAAAAAATAGATCTTCTACTCAAAAACGTCTGCCTAGAAAATTGATTAGAGAAGATATTGAAGATGATAGAAATAATATTCTCAAAAACGATAATGTTATTTTGATTATTGAAGATGAAGTTCAGTTTGCTGAAAGTATGGCTGAGGTGCTGCATTCTCAAAATATCAAAACGCTAATTGCTCAAAGTGGAGAAGAAGGAATTGATTTGGCAATGCAGTACAAACCAAGTGGAATTATTTTAGATTTGGGTTTGCCTGATATTGATGGAACTGATGTTTTGAGAAAATTAAAATCATATAAAGAATTGCGTCATATTCCTATCGAAATTATTTCAGCTAGAGATAAAGATAATGATTTGCTTTCTACAGGTGCGTTTGGTTTCCTTCAAAAACCGATTGATGAAAATGTTTTGAAAGCAGCTATGGCTGATATGCTTCGTCTTTCTCATAAGAA
>DAIUBX010000042.1:9026-11236 GCA_036846465.1 Bernardetia sp. | reverse complement strand
GTGACCTGCCAAGCGGAGCGTTCTCAGTTAAAAAATAAAGAAAGAGCAATGAAATACGAGTATAAAGAATTGAGTTTCATAAATAAGAAAATTCGTTTGAGGGTAAGTTGATTATTGAAAATTATGTGTTTTATTGTTTATTTTGAAATTTTATCAAAAAAACATAAGGTAGTTATCAAAATAGTGTTTTTTATTCAAACTAAAGATATTTTATTAGTTGTTACTAATTTATTACTTGAGTAGATTTTTGCCAACAATTGAATAATAACCGAAAATTACGAAAAAATTAGTAACTTTTGTTAAAAAGAAATAATATAATCTGAATATAAATTTCTATTGCTTAATTATCTAAAAAGCATATCCCAAATTTACTCCAATACGTGGAAAAATACCAGCAATGGGAACTGGTATTTTTTCTTCTACTACATCATCGTTTTGATATTCGATATTGATTTTGCTTAGGTTATACCAAAACCCACCCAAACCACCAAAAATATCTATTGAAAAACGGTCTTGTATCAAAAAATTATAACCTGTCATAATTCCCAAACCATAATTATTAAATTTTGCATTTGCACTTCAACGACTTTTGGCAAATTAAAGGCTTACAGAAATATCCAAATTCATACGTGCATAATTGGTATATGCACCTACATAAAATCCATTCAAAACTTGCTGACTAAAATAGTAGCGATATTCAGGCATAAATCCCCAACTTGTTAGTGCTAATTCTCCTCCTGCTTCCGAACCATTACTTGTTTCATACTTAAATTTATCAAAGTTGATATTTGAACGACTGACCAATAAACTTACAGAAGAATGCTCCGTAATAGCCACTTCTAAACCTACTGTGTAACGCCCTAAAATAGGATTGAAAGGATTTGTTTTGATGATTGCTTGTTGTGCAAAAGCCATTTCAAAAAATGAAATAGAGAAAAAAAACAGACTGATAAAAAATAGTTTTTTCATTGTTTTTGATGGTAGTATTTTTGGATTGGAATAAATAGTTTATCCAATGACAATATTTGTTTTGATAAGTTTTATCGCAATAGCTAAAAGAATGATGCCAAAAACTTTACGCAAAACAGCTTTTCCTGTTGCTCCTAATTTTTTATCGATCCATTTCGAACCTCTCAGAACAGCATAGATTACAATTAAATTAATTAAGATACTAATCAAAATACTTGCTTGTGTGTATTCTGCACGAAGTGAAATCAGAGTTGTCATCGTTCCTGCACCTGCAATGAGTGGAAAAGCCAAAGGAACAACAGTAGAACCACGAACTTCTGGGTCAGACTTGAAAAAATCTACTCCCAAAACCATTTCTAAGCCGAGCAAAAACATAATCAAACCACCAGCAATGGCAAAAGAAGCAACATCAAGACCAAAAAGCTGTAAAATTTCTTGTCCGACAAACAAAAAAGCAACCATCAAAAGACCTGAAACAACTGTTGCTTGTAAGGCTTTGAGTTCTCCATCGTTTTTTTGACGCAAATCAATAATAATAGGAATTGAACCTAAAATATCAATGACAGAAAATAAAATAAGTGATACCGATGCGATTTCTTTAAAATTGAATTCCATGTTTTTTAGGGATTAGGGGCGAGAGACGAGAGAATTGGTAGTTAGGAATTAGGGAATGGAAATTGAATTTGATTAACTCATAATTCACCATTCATAATTTCATAACAGGTCTTCACCAAATTCTGTGTCTTGATTATTTATTACTGCAAGTTCTGAAACACCACCAGAAGCAATAAATTTCATAAGGTCTGCCGAATTATCATAATCAATAGGGGTAATATTTTTGGCAGCCACTAAATATAAATTACCTGAAATATTATAAGAATGGGGAAAATAAACACCAATCAAATTATTGATTTTTAAGAGCGATAAATCTTCTGCTGTAATAAAACCAAGTCTATAAATTTCATTTTCTGCATTGAGCTTTACCAAAACGGATTTACTAAATTTCTTTTCTTCTCCTACAAAAGCAGCCATCAAATCTTTGATAGACGTGTAAATAAGTCCGACCATAGGAAGGCGCAAAAGCATTCTCTCAAACCATTCAAAAAAGGAACGAGCTATAAACAAAGAAGTTAGGTAGCCAATAAAAGTTAGAGAAACTAAAATAACTATAATTCCAACTCCCCAAGTACGGAAACCGAGTAGCGAATCCATCCATTCTAAGAAAGAAATCACTGTCAACG
>DAIUBX010000042.1:0-9016 GCA_036846465.1 Bernardetia sp. | reverse complement strand
ACCACATATATTGTCCCTGCAAGAGGCACAGTAATTAATAGACCACGAAAAAAATAGGTGGCAATAGTTGCAAAAGTAACTTTCATTGTCTTTGACTTAATTGTGTTTTTTTGTATAAACCTTTAAAACGGTACAAAGGTCTATATTTTCTATCATAAAACCTTAATAAATTTAGAATTCAGATTTTAGAAGTAGATAATAAAGTCAGAAGTTTTATATTTGCACAAACTAGAATTTCGTATTATTTCTGACTTCATACTTCATACTTCTAACTTTTATTCATGCTTACAGCCATTTCTCCTATTGATGGGCGTTATCAACGTCATACAAAGCCTTTACAAAACTATTTTTCAGAATATGCACTCATTCAAGCTCGTGTCCGAGTAGAAATTGAGTATTTTATTGCGCTTTGTAAAGTTCCCAAAACAGAATTACCACAACTTCCAGAACTTTCAGAAAATCAAATTTCTTATTTAAGAAAAATTTATAAAGAATTTTCTTTAGAAAATGCTCAAAAAATAAAAGAAACCGAACAAGTTACTAATCACGATGTAAAAGCTGTGGAGTATTTTGTTAAAGAAGAGTTAGAGAAATTAGATTTAGGAATTTATAATGAATTTGTTCATTTTGGTTTGACTTCCCAAGATATAAACAATACAGCCAATCCGATTTTACTCAAAGAAGCTGAATCAACCGTCTTTTTTCAAGAGTTAAATACCATTATCGAAACATTGAATTCTATTTCAGAAGAATGGAAATCAATTCCTTTGTTGGCACATACACACGGACAACCAGCATCGCCTACGCATTTGGGAAAAGAGATAAAAGTTTTTGCTTATCGTTTGGAAAAACAATTCGAAAATCTCAAAACGCTTCCTCACACAGGAAAATTTGGAGGTGCAACAGGAAATTTTAATGCCCATAAAGTAGCCTACCCAAAAACAGACTGGAGAGCTTTTGGAAAGAATTTTTTACAAAATCATTTGGGTTTGGAACGCCAAGAATGGACAACTCAAATTGATAATTACGACTTTTTGGCTGCAAAATTAGATGCTTACAAGCGAATCAATACTATTTTGATAGATTTTAGTAGAGATATTTGGGCGTATGTTTCGATGGGATATTTCAAACAAAAAATAAATCCGAATGAAGTAGGTTCTTCGGCAATGCCTCACAAAGTAAATCCAATAGACTTTGAAAATGCAGAGGGAAATTTAGGAATTTCGACAGCTCTTTTCGAACATTTATCTACCAAACTTCCTATTTCTAGGCTGCAACGTGATTTGACAGATTCGACTGTTTTGAGAAATTTAGGTGTTCCGTTTGGGCATCTTTTAATTGCACTCAAATCTATTCAAAAAGGAATTTCTAAACTAGAAATAAATGAAGCCAAAATAAAATTAGACTTAGAAAATAATTGGGCAGTTGTGGCAGAAGCTATTCAAACTGTTTTGAGGAGAGAAAATTATCCAAAACCGTATGAAGCCCTAAAAGCTCTCACACGTACAGGAAAAACAATGAATCAAGAAACAATTCATGAGTTTATCAAAACACTAAATATTTCAGAGAAAATAAAAAATGAACTTTTAGAGATTACACCTTTTAATTTTACAGGATACAATTAAATAAAGTCAGAAGTAAGAAGTATGAATTCAGAAGTAAGAATTATGAAGTAACTAAAATCTTTGATTTGTGGACAAAGTTTGTATTCTTTTTCATAAGTCAAAGATTTTTAGCGTTAAAAACATAAAATAATTAGAACAATTAATTAAAATTTTTGTAACTTTTCTAGGTCTATTTTTAATTGCAGGATTAGTCAAAAAAACGATAAACATAATGATTACTAACAGGTTATGATACGAAGATTAGTAATTCATTCGATATATTGTAAAACAAAATTTTATACAAATAAAAAGAATAGAGAAGCTATAAACGAGCCATGCAAAACCATTATACTACTTTAGGGATTCCAGAACTTGCCTCACAAGAGGAAGCTAAAGTAGCATTCAAACGCTTGGCAGTAGAATATCATCCAGATAAAAACCCTAATAATCCAGTTGCAGAAGAGCTTTTCAAACAGATTAATGAAGCCTATCAAGTTTTATCTAATCCAGTAAGAAAACAGCAATATGATACGACACTTCAGTTTGCTTATTCGTACAGCTATTATGTCAATCAACGCCCTAAAGAAGCTGACCAAAATTTTCAACGTTATTATACTGAACGACGACCAAAAGAGCCTAAAAACACCAATATTTATTCTACTCTAATTTCTATTATCTTTATAGTGTACATGTTTTTGATTGTTAATTCTGTGTATGATTTTTTGAGTAGATTCTATTATTATAGTGCTTTACAAAGTATTAAAGCTGAAAAGTATAACGAAGCCATAGAAGATTTAAGTTATTCTATTGCTTATGATAACTCATTCTCAACAGCTTACTATTTACGAGCAAAATTATATAGTGAGTATTTTCGTTTTCCGAATGGCGCATTGAAAGATTATACAAAAGCTATTGAGAATGCACTTATTCAAAATAGTGATTTTTATTTGGAAAGAGGAATTGCATACGGTCAAGTCAATGAAAAACAGGGTGCAATTATAGATTTTTCAACTGCTCTTGATCTAAGTAAATACGAACAAAAAACAGCTCATGAAATAGCTGATGAGTATTATAATAGACTCAAAGAGTATGAGTTAGCTATTGAAATTTATACTACCTTGATTCATCAAGATTCATCAAAGTCTATCTATTACGAACAACGAGCTTTTGCTTATGCAAATCTTCAAAAAAATAATCTGGCGCAACAAGATTTTGAAAAAATAATTCAAAAAAGTAGTAACCCAATTCAAAAACGAACAGAAATAGTAGCAAGGTTAGAAAATGAAGTCAAAAATTATATTTTAGCTTTAAGAAATAATTTTATTCTAGTCAATGAAAATCCAACAGAATCAAATTTTCATTTTACTCGTTCGAATCTATTTTTTAAATTGAATGACCAAGAGAAGGGAATAAAGAATTTAGATTTGGCTATTTTTTATGATGAAGGAAACAAGGAGTTGTATATGAAAAGAGCTGAATTATTATTGGATTTAGAACAGCCTAGTAAAGCCTGTAAAGATTGGGTAAAAGCAAAAGAGCTAGGCAATACAATCAAAAACACAACATTGGATTTTTTCTGTTTTGATGAAGGAGTTGAAAAAAAAGTCTCTAAGTAGTTGATTTTAGCTATCAAATTAAAGCATTTATTGAGTCGTTTTGTATTATTTAATAATTTGAGTGAGTTTGATGCAACATTTTCTTTAAAAAAAGGGTCTTGTTATAAAATTATTTATGCGTAATTTTGCATCTTAATAAAACTTAAACAAAATTTAATTCATTTAAAAAATACTAATATGAATACTCAATCAGTATCAAAATATAATATTAAATATCAATTTTTGATATTAATTTTTACTTCTTTACTTGTTTTTAGTTCTTGTAAAGACAAAACAGAAGAAGTAACTAAACTTAATTATGTTTCTTTAATGGTAGGAAGTTATGAAGGTAATATTACTGTTGGAGAAAATATAGCATTTGATAGCAAAGCTACTATATCTGCTGGTAGTACAGCCGATGAGATTATTTTTTCAGAAACAAGTATAGATAGCACGACTACATTTAAGATAGAGTTAGTAGATTTATCTTCCCAAAAAGCAGTTGCATTACGTATTCCTCAACAGACAATTCAAGGAACACAGTTAGTAGGACGTGCATTAGATCAAAATGACCCACAAGGAATACAAGGTTATTTCTTTTATCAAGATGATAATAAAGAAAAAATAAATGAAATTACATTTCTTATTTCTGCTAACGGAGGAAATTATTATTATAATTATGTAAAAAATGAATAATTAGTATTTATTTTTTTGAAATAAAAAAGACAGTCTAATTTTTTAGGCTGTCTTTTTTTGTGCTACTTAGTATATTTTAGATTTTAAAACATTTAAAAAAACACAAAGAATTGCTATAATTACAATTTTTCAAAAAAAATCTCTAAACTTTATAGTCAAAGACACGTTTTGAATACAAATTTTACATTAAAAAACTCTTAATCAAAATACAATGAATTTAGTCACAAAATTCATTTCCAAACTCTTCAACGAACAAGTAATGAACTGGAACAAACTAGAAACAACCGAAAAACTTCAAGAAATTATCAAAAATTCGGACACTACTCCTGTACTTATTTTCAAACACAGTACACGCTGTTCGATTAGTTCTATGGCTCTTTCTCGCTTCGAACGTCAATGGAATCAAGAAAAAATGGGAAATGTGCAGCCGTATTATTTAGATTTAATTCAATACAGAGATATTTCAAATTTAATTGTACAAGAACTAAATATCAATCACGAATCACCTCAAGTTTTATTAGTAGAAAATGGAAAATGTACTTATACAGCTTCCCATTCAGCTATCTACTTTGATGATTTGGTGGGCAAAGCATCTTAAATGAATTATAAATTATGAATTGTGAATTGTGAGTTATGAATTATAAATGATAAGTAACCCTAATTCCTATTTTCCAATTCCCATTTCCCAATTATTTCCTCTTACTTTTTACAAATCATTCAATATTCATGAAAATCGGAATCGTCTGTTATCCTACTTATGGTGGAAGTGGTGTGGTAGCTACTGAACTAGGAAAAGCTCTTGCACAAGCAGGACACCAAGTTCATTTTATTACTTACGACCAACCTTCACGCCTTGCTCTTTTGAGTGGCAACATTTTTTATCATAAAGTTGATATCAGAACATATCCACTTTTTAAATATCCTCCTTATGAGCTTGCACTTGCCAGTAAGATGGTAAATGTGGTTAAATGTGAAAAACTTGACCTTTTGCATGTTCATTATGCCATTCCTCACGCATCGTCTGCCTACATGGCAAAGCAAATTTTGAAAACAGAAGGCATACAAATCCCTGTTGTTACGACTTTGCATGGAACAGATATTACTTTGGTGGGAAAAGACCCAAGTTATGCCCCTGTTGTAACGTTTAGTATTAATGAATCTGATGGAGTTACGGCTGTTTCGGATAGCCTTCGTCAGCAAACCTATGATACATTTAAGGTTACAAAAGAAATTGATGTTATTCCAAATTTTATTGATTTAGAACGTTTTAAAAGACAGAAAAAAGATCATTTCAAAACGGCTATTTGTCCAAATGGAGAAAAATTAGTCGTTCATACGTCTAATTTTAGAAAAGTAAAACGTATTGATGATGTGATAAAAGTTTTTGCAAAAATAAGAAGTAAAATTGAAGCAAAATTATTACTTGTTGGAGAAGGGCCTGAAAGACGAATTATGGAAGACCTAGTAAAAGAATTAAATCTTTCTAATGATGTTCGTTTTTTAGGGGAAATTGATGTAATTGAAGAAGTTTTATCAGTAGCAGATTTATTTGTGATGCCTTCCGAAACGGAGAGTTTTGGCTTGGCTGCTTTGGAAGCCATGGCGTGTGAAGTCCCTGTTATTTCAAGTAATGCAGGTGGACTTATAGAGCTAAATGTACAAGGTGTAACTGGTTTTATGAGTAATGTTGGTGATGTGGAAGATATGGCAAAAAATGCGTTGATTATCTTAGATGATGCTAATTTGCCTACCTTTAAAGAAAATGCACTCAAAAGAGCAAAAGAATTTGAGCTTTCGAATATTTTACCTTTGTATGAAGCAGTTTATCATAAAGCTGTTGAGAAAGTAAAAGGAGTAGCTGTATAAATGTAGAACACACTTTAGTGTGTTTGCATTCCAAAACATAGTTTTTCCATGGAAGAAATTTTAGATAGAGATGAAGAAATTAAAAACTCAAATGGCTGGAAACCTGTTTTAACGACAAATTTTATTATCATCTTCATTGGTTTCTGTATTTATACTTTAGATAATGAAGCATTTTTGATAGTAATAATTATAGGAGGAGTTCTATTAGTTTTACTCAATGCTTTGATGGCAATTAGTTTATTTTTTCTATCTTCATCTAATTGGAAAAAGTGGGTTATTGTTTTAGCAGTTATTCTACTTTCGATTTTAATACTTTTTTCCTACTTTATTTTTATATTTGATGACATTGATTTTAATAAATAGATAATCATGACAGACCGATACATCAACCTTTTTACAGATTTTGGTTTCAAAAAAATATTTGGAGAAGAACCTAATAAGGATTTATTGATTCATTTTTTGAATGAATTGTTACGAGATAGAGAAATAATTATTGATTTGACTTACCTCAATAGTGAACATTTAGGAAAATCAGAACGAGATAGAAAAGCCGTTTATGATTTGTATTGCACCAATAAAGAAGGCGAAAAGTTTATTGTAGAAGTTCAGCGAGTAAAACAGCAGTATTTCAAAGACAGAAGTTTGTATTATTCCACTTTTGCCATTCAAGAACAAGCACGTAAGGGAAAAGATTGGAATTACGAACTTCGAAGCGTTTATACAATCGGAATTTTGGATTTTGAATTTGATGATTCAAATCCAAACCAGTTTCATCATAATGTAAAATTGGTAGAAACTACTTCAAATAAAGTCTTTTATGATAAACTCACTTTTGTTTTTTTAGAAATTCCTAAATTTGATAAGCAATTAGAGGAGTTAGAAAATGATTATGAGCGTTGGTTATTTGCCTTTAAAAATTTACATAAACTAGCTGATAGAGTAGATAATTTGCAAGAAGGAGTTTTTAAAAGACTTTTAGAAATTGCCGAAGTAGCAAAATACGACAAAAAACAACAATTTATTTACCAAGAAAGTCTAAAAGATTATTGGGATTTACAAAGTGTAGCACATACTTATTTTTCGGAGGGAAAAGAAGAACAAGCTATTGAAACTGCTTTATTAGGAATAGAAGAAGGTTTGAGTAATACATTATTAATGAAAATAACAAAATTACCAGAAGAAAAAATTAATGAATTAAGAAAAAACAAACCATAATAAACAATAACAATTCACACACACAAACAAAAAAATATGTTTTCATTAAAAGACAAAGTTGCTCTCATCACAGGAGGAGCAAAAGGAATCGGAAAAGCAGTTGCTGAAACATTCCATAAAGCAGGTGCAAAAATCGTTATTTGGGATTTGGACGACGAAGGACAAAAAACGGCTGATTCTCTACATGGAAAATTCTATAAAGTCAATACTTCTGATAGAGAAGGCTTAGAAAAAGCTACTCAAGAGGTAATTTCTGATTTTGGTAGAATAGATATTTTGGTAAATAATGCAGGAATACTCAGAGATTCGTCTTTTGCAAAAATGACAGACGAACTTTGGGACAGCGTTATCAATGTCAATCTTACAGGCGTTTATAACTGTGCAAAAGCCGTAGTTCCACACATGAAAACGCAAAAATATGGAAGGATAATTAATGCTTCTTCTATTGCTGGTGTATATGGAAATTTCGGACAAACCAACTATTCGGCTGCAAAAGCTGGTGTAATTGGTTTTACAAAAAGTCTGGCTAGAGAAGTTGGAAAAGACGGAATTACAGTCAATGCCATTGCTCCCGGTTATATTCAAACTGAAATGACGGCTTCTATTCCACAAGAATTTCAAGAAAAAATTATTGCTTCCATTCCTGTTCGTCGTGCTGGACAGCCCGAAGATGTCGCAAATGCGTATCTGTATTTGGCATCAGAAGAAGCCAGTTTTGTAAATGGTTCGGTCTTGCATGTGGATGGAGGGGGAATCCTTTAGACAGTTATCAGTGAGCAGTAATCAGTTAATTTCAATTACTTATTCTCAACGACGGCAAAGCCTCCTTGACGGCTTCAGTATATTGAAAACCTTCCAACTAAAAAATAAAAATTATGAAAACAATTTTGACTTATTTTATTCCCTTTTGTGCTTCTTCAATTTTGCTTTTTTCTTCTTGTAATGATACTAAAAAAATAGATACAGAAATTTCTTCTTCGGACTCTCTTCAAAGTATAGATGTAAATGTTGATACTACAACAATTACTATCGATGAAACCAAAATGGAAGTTATACAAATGCCTTTTGTTCAGAAAAGTCATTCTAAGTCGGTAGATGAAGTTTATACTTCCATAAAATTGGCTATTGAAGCAAATGAGAATCTCAAAATTATTGCAGAGGTAAATCATTCAGAAGCTGCAAAAGGTGTAGAAATAGAAATTCCTCAAAGTCGTTTGATTGTTTTTGGAAATCCAAAAGTAGGAACGCAACTTATGCAACAAAATCAAAAAATAGGAATTGATTTACCTATGAAAATACTCGTTTATGATGACAATGGAATAACAAAAGTAATTTATAATAATGCTTCTATTTTGATGAATCGCTATGAAATTATGCTTCCTGAATTAGAAGAAAAAATGAATGGACTTTTGAATAAAATTAGTGCTTCAGATATAGAAGAAACCAAATTACAAAATTTGAAATTAGGAAGTAGTTTGGCTGATTTACAAACAAAAGAAAGCAGTTTGTCAGTAAATAAAGCAAGTGAAAAACTAGAAAAATTACTCAAAGAAAAAGAGTTTAAACTGATTGCAAAAGTAGAACACGACAAAGCAGCAAAAAATGCAGATTTAGAGCTTCGTCCTACTCGTTTGTTTATTTTTGGAAAGCCACAAATGGGAAGTCAGCTTATGAAACTGAATTCTACAATCGGATTAGACCTGCCTATGAAGATACTTATTTGGGAAGATGAAAATGGAAAGACACAAGTAAGTTATTTCAAAGGCTCATTTTTAGCAAAACGCCATTCTATTGAAAATGAAGAACTTACTACTAAAATTGATGATGTTTTGGGTATGCTTAGTAATGCAATTCTGAAATAATAAAAAACAATTTTTAGCATTAAAAGAATAGCTTATACTTTTTTAGTGTAAGTTATTTTTTTATGCCGTTGTACCTACTGGCGATATGAAAATACAGATAAACTTATGTTACACGGTACTAGCACACTGTTTCAAAAGTTTTAGGTTATTTTTTATACATAAAACAGGGTTAAAACCC
>DAIUBX010000041.1:0-11269 GCA_036846465.1 Bernardetia sp. | reverse complement strand
TTCTTTAATTTGATATTCAAAATACCTGCGCTTCCTGCTGCATCGTATTTGGAAGAAGGTTGCGTTATGATTTCAATTGATTCAATATCAGAAGCCTGTAGTGTATTCAAATAATTGGTTAAATCTTCGCCTTGCAAAACCGAACGTTTGCCATCAATAAAAACCTGAACGCCACTTTTTCCTTCTACAATAATTCCATTATTATTATCCAAAATTACCCCCGGTGCTTTTCTCAACACTTCTAAACCAGAATTTCCAGAAGCTGCGATTGTTCCTTCTACATTAAAAACAGTTTTATCAGCCAAAACTTCTACCATTGGCTTTTTGGCTACTATTTCAACAGCATCAAGTACATTATTACTTTGAATAACGAATTTATTCAAGTTAATTTCTTTTGCAGAATTTTCAGTAATTGAAATCGTTGAAGAGCTATATTTTTGATACCCTACGCTCGTTACAATAACAAAATAATCTCCATTTCTGACATCAACAAATCTAAAATTACCGTCAGCATCGGCAACAGAGGCTTTAGCAAGAGAAGAATCAGAAACATTCATCAGTCCGACAGCAGCAAATGAAACAGCTTCTCCATTATCCGATTCGGCATTTCCTGTGACAGAATGTGAATTAGTTTGAGCAAAAACAGAAAAAGAAGATAAAAATAAGAGTATTAGTAAAGACAATTTGAAAGAAGAAGTAATTAAATTTCCCATAGTTTGGTTGTTGATTAAATAAACAGTAGTTAGATTGAAACTTTGAAATAGTAGTACTAAAAGACAGTCAGAAATTACGCAGGTTGCAAGGCTTTAGGCTTTTTTGTGAAATGGAAATAGTTTGTTAAACTTTATTAGGAAAATGAGAAGAGAGGAGGAATTGAAATTTGTTAAAAAACTTATAAAAAAATATCAATTTCTATTTCGTAAATTTGTAGTTCGAAAAAGTTGATATTTTGTTGATTTTGAGGTTTTTTTAGTTATGCCATTATTTCGTTTATTTATTTTTTGGCTCATTGGTTTCTGTCTTTTTTGTAGTACACAAAAAACACAGGCTCAAGACTATGACCTTGCTTACCAACACATCACAACAGAGAATGGTCTTTCGAATAATTTTGTAACGATGATGATTCAAGACCACAAGGGTTTTGTTTGGCTCGGAACGCAGGAAGGACTTAATAAATACGATGGTTATTCTTTCAGAATTTATAAATCTAATTCAGAAAAAAAATATCACCTCAATAGCAATCATATTACTTTTCTTAAAGAAGAAGCTCAAAAAGATTTAATTTGGATAGGAACAACTACAGGACTTAGCAAACTACGTACGCAAAAAGATACAATAGAAAACATTACTTTTTTTGATAAGCATTGGGTCAATTATATTTACATAGACAGCCAAAAAAATACGTGGGTAGCAACAGATAAAGGTATTTTTAAAAAAGATAAAAATTCTCAAAAATGGCAAAATCGTTCTTTTAATTTAGATACAAATCAAAATTTCACCTTTATTGAAGAGAAAATAATCAGAGGAGAAAAAAAAATATTTCTTGTTATCACAGTAAGAAAAAAAATCTATACAAGTCATTTATTTGTTTGGAATGAAACAAAAAAAAAATGGGATAAAATCTTAAAAACACCTCATTGTTTGCAATATTTAGAAGAAAATGGAACAATTTGGACTTCTTATAAAGAGGAATCATTTATGGACGGACAAGGCAAAATCTATGATACCAACTACAAAATAGATTCCGTTTATATAGACAAACCAAAATCCATAAAATATTCAATTCCTTTTACGGCAATAGTAGAAAATTCTAGCAGAAAATCAAATCCTCAAACAGCTAAAAAAGTTTGGTTTGGCGATGCTGGAGGGCTTCTACTCGTAAATTTATCAACCAAAAAATTTGAAGAGTGGTATTATTGGAAACACTTTTCACAAGGCAGAGATAGATATGCCGTTGAAATGATTTTTATAGATGCGTCAAAAAATTATTGGGTCTGTACGCAAGGAACAGGCGTATTTTTATTTGCCGATTATACACTCAATAATTTTCGTACTTACAAATACCATGAAACTCCCGAAAACGCACTTAGTCAGCCCAGCACACGAGCCATTTATCAAGAACCTAACACAAAAAATATGTGGATAGGAACATATAGCAACAAAAATGTAGTAGATATTTTTTTAGGTGATTCCACAAAAAAAACACTTTTTATTGATAGTTATGTCCATTTGATAAAAGAAGACCCAAATCACACCAATATTCTTTGGTTTGCTACTTCTTCGGGCATTCGAAAAATTGATAAAAATAAAAGAGAAGTTTTGGAAAGTTACAAAATGAATGGCGTTTTTTTAAATGGTATTTTACCTATAAATGATTCTATTTTATGGGTAGCAAACAGAGATAATTTACATCATTTCAATCCAACAACAAAAAAATTTACTTCGTATTCTCATTTAGATAAAATATCGTATCTTTTTGAAGATAGACAAAACAAAATTTGGGTGGGTTCGACAGAAAAAGGAATTGGTTTTTTGGCAGAAAAACAAAAATTAAACAAAGAAACGGCTAAAACCACAACAATTACGTATTACAATCCTAATTTGAATACAGAAAATACAGTTTGTCATGTCAAACACATAGAGGAAAGCGACACAGAAAAAGATATTTTTTGGATAGCTACAACAAATGGTTTTTACAAATTTAATAGTCAAAAAAGATTTTTTTTAAAACACTATACAGAAAAAGAGGGACTCCCAAATAATATAATTTATGCTATTTTGGAAGACAATGAAGGAAATTTATGGGGAAGTAGCAATCATGGAATTTTTAAATTCAATCCAAAAACAGAAACATTTACCAATTTTGATAAACAAGACGGTTTGCAAGACAATGAATTTAATACCTTTTCTTATTTCAAAAGTAAAGATGGAGAATTATTTTTTGGTGGAATTGATGGAATAAATGCTTTTTTTCCTAAAAATATGAAGAAAAATGAGTTTGTTCCTCCTCTTTACTTGACGGCTTTTGAGAAGCTAGGAAAAGAAGTTGTTTTTGATGAACCCATTTCAGAAATAAAGCAAATTTCACTTGACAAAGAAGAAGCTCAACTGCTTACTTTTCGTTTTGCTGCACTTAGTTTTTATCAAAGTAGCAAAAATAAATATGCTTATAAATTAGAACCGATACAAAAAGAATGGATTGAATTAGGGACAAAAAACGAACTTACACTAACCAATCTTTCGGCTAGAAATTATACGCTATACATAAAAGGTTCAAATAATCATGGGCTTTGGAACGAAAAGGGAATTTCTATACAACTCAAAATCATTCCTCCTTTTTGGCAAACCTTATGGTTTCAATTTTCGGTTATTTGTGTTGTCTTGGCTGGAATTTATTTTTCCTACAAATATAAAATAAAAGAATCCAAACTAAAAGCCATCAAATTAGAAAAACAAGTTGAAGAACGAACACATGAAATCTTACTACAAACAGAAGAGTTACAAATCACAAACGAAAGACTAAAAGAATTAGACCATTTTAAAGAAAAAACAACAAATATGCTCGTTCATGACTTAAAAAATCCTTTGGGAACAATTATTTATGAAGCAAAAAATAATATTCCGATACGAAAAGCAAGTCAGAGAATGATGAATTTACTTATGGCTTTATTGGATTCTCAAAAAATTCAATCGCCACACTTTAAGCTCAATTTGGAAAAAATTGCTTTTGATGTTCTTTTAGAATCGGTTTTGGAAGAGGTAGAAGTATTTTTGATTGAAAAACAAATACAGATTAGTTATGACTCAACTTCTGTTTTTTGGCTAGAAGTTGATAAAGATTTAATTCAAAGAGTGCTTGTAAATTTGCTGACCAATGCTATTAAATATAGTTCGAAACATTCTTTTATTAGAATTTCTATTCGACAAAGTACAGACCTAAATTTTGCTCAAATTACAGTTACAGATAACGGTTTAGGAATAGATAAACACCAATTAGATGATATTTTTGATTCGTACAGACAAGTTAATGCTCAAAAAGTAGGAAGTATTGCTTCGACAGGTTTAGGGCTTTCATTTTGTAAACTTGCCATAGAAGCACACACAAAAGAATTTAAAAATATAAAAAATATAATTGAAAATAATGATGTAATTTGGGTAGATTCTATTCCCAATACTGAAACTAATTTTCATTTCATTGTACCTCTTTTAGAAGTAGAAAAAACAGAACATAATTTAGTAGCCAATCAAGAAAGCAAAACATTTTCTCATTCTAATTCGTATCAATTCTCTGAAACCGAACTCAATTATTTAGAGCCTTTCATAAAGGAATTAAAAAAATTAGAAGTCTATCAAGCTACTCAAATTCGCAGCATTCTCAACGCTCTAAACGATGAAAGTACAACGATTGCAGAATGGAAAACAGAAATTCAAGAAATTCTCTACCGAGTAGATGAAGATGAATATCAAAAATTATTAAACATAAATATAGACCCTAAGGGTTTTGAAAACCCTTAGGGTCTGAAAAGCACCTTCCCTTGACTACTTACACGATCCTTGTTGCCGACGACACCGAAGAAAACCTAAAACTTATTACTGAATATTTGGAAAACGATGCAAAAGAAAGTCAGTTTAAAAATGGAATTTCTTTTGACTATCAAATTTTGCTTGCCCCAAATGGTGAAATAGCTTTCAAAATTGCTCAAAAAACAGAAATTGATTTGCTCATTACCGATTGGGAAATGCCCAAAATGGACGGTTTGGAACTGATTTCTGCTTTTCAATCCAATAAAAATTTACGAAATATTCCTATTATCATGGTAACAGGAATGTATATTGAAGCCGAAAATCTCAAACTTGCCTTAGAAAAAGGTGCGATTGATTTTATTAGTAAACCGATTCATCAAATGGAACTCGTGGCACGAGTAAGGTCTGCCATTAAATTACAAGAATCCTTCAAAATCATCGAAGAGCAGAAGAATAAAGAACTTAGCGCAAAAATTTTACATATTCAAAGACAAAATGAAATTTTGGCAGAAATTGATAATCAGTTTGGAGACTTTTTGAAGAAAATTAGAAAATTACAGAAACAAAATGAAGAGAATGGAAATGAAGAAAATCTGAATATAGATATTTCTAATTATCTAACCCAACTCTACGACATCAAAAAAAATCTCAAAAAAAATATAGATACACAGCACGACTGGGAAAACTTCCAGCTCAGAATGCAACAAAACCATCCAGAATTTGTCCAAAAATTAGCTATTTATGATGATTTAAAGCCTCATGAATTGCGTTTTCTGACCTATCTTTACATCCGAATGAACGACAAAGAAATTGCAAAAATCTTGAATATCAATTACCAAAGTGTAAGAGCATACAAATCAAGAGTAAAGAAAAAACTAGATATTGAAGACGGAATTTCTTTGAATGATTGGATAGTTAGTCTTTGAGTGGGGCGAGGGAATGGGGAATGAAATGAATAATTACTTTATCATAAACCCTGCTAATCGAATTGGCATTTTTCTATAAAAATATGTATTTTTGATAAAATTATGTGTGTTCAGTTCCTCAGAACTGAATCAATAGAAAATTAGAATACAAAATATAAATCCCATACAAAAATGAATTATTGGTTTCTCTGCAAAGTCAGTTATACAAAAGAATTAGAAGACGGAACGGTAAAGCGCATGAAAGATAATTATCTTACCGACGCAACCACACTCACAGAAGCAGAAGCACGTATGCACGAAGAAGTGGGACGTTCGATGCGAGGAGAATTTTCGGTGGCAGCAGCCAACAGAATGAACTTTGTAGATGTTTTTACGTATCCAAATGTTGATAATTACTACAAATGCAAAATTCGTTATGTAACGATTGATGAAACAAAAGGAAAAGAACGTGAAGTAAAAAATCAAGTTTTGATTGCTGCAAACGACTTATTAGATGCTCATACTCGCCTTACAAAAGAATTTGCATCTATGCTTGTTCCTTACGAAATCATTGAGATTATCAAAACTCCTTTGGTGGAAGTATTCCGTTACAAGTCGCCTGATGAACGAATTACGGCAAATCTTCGCCCTATTTCAGAAATTGAAGAAATTGAAGATTAAAAGTTAATTAATGTCGTTGGTGGGGACACCAACAACGGCTAGTTGATTAATTTTCACAAAAAAAGCTGCAAAAGTAAAATTTGCAGCTTTTTTTGCTGTCTTTATTTTGATAAACAAATTTCTATTTGATTTTTTTTGCTTTATCTTAGATTTGTGATTGTTATAGAACAAGAAACACAAAAACCACAGCAGAATGCCGAATACATATAAGTCACTCGGCAAAGCCAAGCGACGGCTGGGGGAAACTTTTAAATACCAATTCTTCAAATAAGATACTATGAACCCTAAAAATTTATTTAGATTACTTAGGAATGTCAAAATAGATTCTTTTCAAAAAGGAGAAATCATCATCCCTAAAAACTCCATAGTGAAAAATCTATTTTTTATTAGAAAAGGACTTGTTCGTAGTTACCTAAATCATGAGAAAGGACATGAAATAACATTTCAATTCTATGCTGAAACCCAAATATTTACCAATGCACATGCCATTTTATTAAATGAACCCTCAAGATTTGATTATCAAGCATTAGAAAAAACCAAACTCTACAGCATTGAGTATGAACCTTTGATGCAAATTGCCTCTCAAAATCAAGATTTTTTAGAATTGAATAGAACATTTTTGGGTAAAAGAATAATTAAACAAGCCTTTCAACGAATAGAATCCTTTGTATTTTTATCCCCAGAGGAACGTTATCAAGCTTTTTTAAAAGAATATCCTAACATAATCAATAGAGTTCCTGATATGTATATAGCCAATGTTTTGGGCATTACACCTGTTTCTTTAAGCAGAATAAAGGGTCGTATTGCCTTTAAAAAAAATTGACCCTCTCTTTTTACTTCTTATCTTTTGTTAAGTGATATATTGGGGTGTTTTATATAGCTTTGGAGTGTTATATATCAAACATAAGTTTTTGATAATCAAAATGTTATCAACTAATAACTTATCTTTTTTAATTACACATATAAATCAATCAAATACGCATGAAACAAATAATAATTACAATTCTGATGCTTTTCAGTATGGTTTCTATTAAGGCACAACAATCTATTGAGGGTTTGTGGGATACAGGGCAAGAGAATTCAAAAATTGAAATTAAAGAAGTAGATGGTGTTCTACAAGGTTTCCTATTTTCATCTGATAATGTAAACGCTCCCTTAGGAAAGGTTATGATTAAAGAATTACAAAAAGATGGCAATAACTATAAAGGGAAGCTCTATTCTATAAAAAGAAAACAATGGCTTGAGGCTATGTTTATCAGACAGAAAGAAGAATTAATTATTACTATTTCAGTCGCTTGGCAAACCAAAACTTTAACTTGGAAAAAACAATAAAACTATGGAGATTCAAAAAATTCAATATTACTTTGCAGGAACTGTATTATTAGCCCTAATTAGTGAAATCATTTGGGCAAATGTCAAGAAGAAACAAGTTTTTAACTTAAAAGAAAGTTTGGGTAATCTAGGTGTCTTTATTGGTAACAATATCATAAAACCGATTTCTTTAGGTTGGAAATATTTGGTACTAGGTTGGTTTGAGTTCTTTCAATTTTTCGATATTCCTGACAACGTATTTACTATCATACTAACCTTTTTTGTTGCTGAATTTGGATATTACTGGTATCACAGACTAAGCCATGAAGTACCTTTTTTATGGGCATTGCATCACACACATCATTCAGCCATGAAAATGAATCTAACTACTGCTCTTCGACTAAACTGGTTGGGGACTTTTGTAAGTCCCTTAGTTTATATCCCTTTCGTATTACTAGGTTTTTCGGCAGAAATGCTCATTATTTGCTTAACAGTTAGTTTATTTTTTCAATATTTTTTACACACGGAAGCTGTTGGAAAACTTGGTTTTTTAGAAGGTCTTTTTTTTAATACACCTTCTGCTCACCGAGTACACCACGGTTCAAATGAAAAATATATTGATACAAACTATGGTGGAATTCTTATTATATTCGACAGATTATTCGGAACGTATCAATCCGAAACAGAAAAGGTAAAATATGGAGTAACTACAGGCTTTTTCAGTAACAATATCTTAAAAATTAATTTCTTGCCATTAATTCAGTTCGTAAAAGGAAATTGGCAAAGAGAAAAGAAAAGAATAAAGACAAATAACCTAACTCAAACTGATAAAGATAATGAAACATCATAATTTTTTCTCCTGCTGTCGCTCGTAAAACACAATGGATCTCGCTCGTTTTTAACGAGTGAGCTATATGTATTCGGCATCCTACCGTGTATTTGTATTCCGTATTTTGCTGTCATACAACAACAATCACAAATCTAATAAATTAGCACTAAAAAAGCTGCAAAAGTAAAATTTGCAGCTTTTTTGTTGTATTTATTTTGATAAACAAATTTCTATTTCAAATCTTTTTCTTACAAAATTTCGTATTTTATCAAAGTAGTGCAGAACATTTCTAGTCTGCATAAAATTCTATAAAAACATTCAGCAAAAACTGTTTCAAGCGTCGACGCTTGAAACAGTTTTTTTACTCAAAACAATAAATTTAATGTCAAAAAATAATTTTAAAGTAAAACTTGTATTTCTATCACTTTTGTTTTCGGCTTTTGTTTCTACTTTATTTAGCCAAAATCCAGAGGAAATTTATAATCAATACAAAAAAGAATTTCCTGATAAAATGGCTGTTTTATTGGAAAAAAATGATGAAATAATAATTGATTTTGAAGGCGATACAGTTTCTATTTTACATACAGAATATGAAGATTTGTTATTTCTGACAGACCGAGCCACAGGATTAGCTTCTCAAAAAGCCTACGAATCGTATTTTTCTAAAATTGAAAAAATTGAGGCTTTTACGCTTGTTCCCAATGGAAATAAATATAAAAAAATGAAAGTAGAATATTTCAAAAAGGAAAAAGAATCTTCTTCTGGAATATTTTATGATGATTTGGAATCGACAAACTTTATTATGCCAAATGTTTCTCCACAGGCTCGTACACAAGTTTCGATTACACAAAATATCAAAGACCCACGTTTTTTGAGTTCGTTTTATTTGGATAGTTATGTTCCTATCAAATCAGCCAAACTGACTTTAAAAGTAAATAAAAATATAGAAATTGCTTACAAATTATTCAATACAGAAAATATAAAATTAGATTTTCAAAAAACAGAAAAAGGAAATTATATTATTTATGAATGGAAAGCCAAAGACTTGGAAGACTTCAAAGCCGAAGACAACGCACCACGTCGTAATTATTTTTCTCCTCATATCGTCTATTATGTTACGCAAATAAATTATCCAAATCGAACTCAAAAAGTAGCTAAAAGTGTAGCTGATTTATACGATTGGTATGCAGGTTTGTCTTGTAAAGTAAATTTAGAAGATGATGCCGAATTATTCAAAACGGTTCAGCAGCTCACAAAAGACGTAACAAACGAACAAGAAAAAGTAAAAAATATTTTTTATTGGGTTCAAGATAATATCAAATATGTTGCTTTTGAAGATGGTATGCGTGGTTTTATTCCTAGTGAAGCCAGTTTTGTATATGAAAAACGCTATGGAGATTGTAAGGGAATGTCATCAATTATCCATAAAATGCTCAATATGGCAGGAATTGAAAATACCTATCTGACGTGGATTGGCTCAAGAAGTTTGCCTTATAAATACTCTGATATTCCTACTCCGATTGTAGATAATCACATGATTGTTACCTACCAAACCAAAGAAGGAGAATTTATTTTCTTAGATGCGACGGATTCTTATTCTCCTTTTGGTTTTCCTTCGTCGATGATACAAGGGAAGGAAGCACTTTTAGGAATGGGAAGAGAAAAACATAAAGTGGCTTTAGTTCCAATTATTGAGAAAGAAAAGAATTATTCAACCGAATCTGTTACACTTTCTATTTCGGATAAAAATTTGGTTGGAAAAGGGCAATATTCGGCAGAAGGTTATCCAAAAGGCTACATGACACATTATATAGACGGACTTTCAAAGGAAAATGAAAAACTCTATATGAATCGTTATTTTACAAAAGGAAATAATAAATTTTTTGTAGATGATTATAAAATCAATAATCTAAACGAAAAAGATGAAGCTCTAAAGATTGAATATGATTTCAGAATTGAAGATTATGCAAAATTTGTAGGCGATGAGATTTATATCAATATGAATATGGAAAGAACCTTTAGCAACGATGAAATAGATAAAGAAAGAAAATCTCCTATCGAAAATGATTATCTTTTTAAAACAAATAATGATATTTTTTTACAAATTCCAGAGGGTTACGATGTTGAATATTTGCCTAAAAATAGCAATTTCAATAACGATTTATTTGGTTATAACATCGAATACAAAAAAGAAGATAACAAAATAAAATTTACTCACAATTATTACAAAAATTATCTTCTTCTAAATAATGAGAGTTTTGAAGATTGGAATAAGATGATAAAAGAAATAAATAAAGCCTATCGTGAGGTTATTATTTTGAAGAAGAAGTAATAAGGTAAGGTATATTTTGAGTTCAGATAGTATGTATCAAGTTGTATAACTAAAACTTTGTAACTACATTTATAACTACTTCTAAACTAGCTATTAACTTTATTCGCCGTTGTTGGTGCACTCACCAACAACATAACAACACATGGAAGAAAAAGAATTACCTATCAATTTTTTTAGTGAAGAAATTGATTTTCAATTAGAAAACGAAGAAAAAACAAGTAATTGGCTTCAAAAAATTGCCAATAAAGAAGGTTTTATCGTTGCTGCAATCAACTATATTTTTTGTGATGATGAATATTTACATAAAATTAATATGGAATATTTGAATCATGACACTTATACTGATATTATTACATTTGATAACTCAGAAGACGAAGATGAGCAAGTTTTGGAAGGCGATATTTTCATTAGTGTCGACAGAGTAAAAGAAAATTCAAAGGAACTCAAAACTACTTTCGAACAAGAAATTCATCGTGTGATGGTACATGGAATTTTGCATTTGATAGGTTATGATGATCATTCAGTAGAAGACAAACAAGCAATGCGAAACAAAGAAGATGAGGCTTTAGAATTAATTAAAAAATAAAATTACCTCCCTTAGCAATCGTCTGTAATCAGACGTTATGGGAATTATCATACAATTATGAGAAAAAATCCTCCAATGCCTAAAAATAATCCTCGCATAAT
>DAIUBX010000040.1:10382-11363 GCA_036846465.1 Bernardetia sp. | reverse complement strand
AAAACAAGGATTGCGACACGATCAGATTTACATCTAAATATTAATTTACATACATTCAAAACCATTATCCATTAAAACAAGGATTGCGACTAAAATCTAATGTTTTATCCGATAAATTCAATTTATATTCAAAACCATTATCCATTAAAACAAGGATTGCGAATGTTAGGACTAGACATAATTCGGATAGACCTCTTTTTTTGGCTTTAAAGCGTGTTTGAATTAAAAATTTCACTCCACTTTCACACCAACTACCAAAATATCATCCGTTTGCTTCAAATTCCCTCGCCACATTTCCAAGGCTATTTGAAGCTTTTCCTCTTGTTCTGAACACGACAAATAATGGTATTCTAATAAAAATTCTCTAAAACGACGACTCATAAACTTACGATTTTCTTCTCCTCCAAACTGGTCTGGGAAACCATCTGTATAAAGATAAAAAATATCTCCTTTTTGATACTCAATAGAATGTGTTTGAAAGTCTTTTTCTTGTACTCTATTTCTTTTTGTTCCCATATTTCCGATTGGATAACGAGTAGATTTTATCTGATGAATTTCATTATCTCTAATAAAAAACAAATCTAGTTTTGCAGCAGCATAATTGAGAACTTTTTTAGATTTATCGACACTAAAAATTCCGATGTCCATTCCATCTTTTCGTTTAGAGTCATTCGAGAAAGTTTCTTCTAATTTTTTATCCAAAAGTGTCAGAATTGTGGCAGGATCTTCAGTCTGATTTTCTCTAATAATCTGATTCAAAATAGAGTTTGTCATAACAGTCATAAATGCCCCCGGAACACCATGTCCTGTACAATCAATGACAGCAAAGGTCAAAATGCCTGTTTCTTTATTTTCATAAAACCAATAAAAATCACCACTTACCACATCACGAGGACGATAAAAAACAAAAGCATCTTCAAAATGAGATTTTATCTCAACAGGTTTTTTAAGAATAGCCTGTTGGATTCTGAAAGCATATTG
>DAIUBX010000040.1:0-10372 GCA_036846465.1 Bernardetia sp. | reverse complement strand
CCGAAAGGTGTCCGACAGTATCTTGTAAGGCTTCTTTTTGAAGTTGAACTTCCCTATACGCTCTTGCTTTTAGAAAAGAAGAAACAGCATGTTCGGTAAAACGCTGTAATTGACGAGATTCTGTCAGTGAAAACGAACGCTCTTCTTCAAAATCAAAAACTAATATTGCTTCTGGAAAATTTCCTATCAAAATTGGAATGACAAGCGAAAAACGAGGTGTATAAGGTGCAAGTAAATATTCTCTATCTGTTGGATAAACTTTGTAAAAATAACGAGCCAACGGAACACCCCATTTGAAATAATTAATCACTTTATCAAACGAGATTTTTTCAGGCAAACGGTGGGTATAACCATGTGGGACAGCTACATAAAAATCATCATTTTGATAATATAAAAAATAGCCTTTATCAGTATCCTTTACAAGAGTTAGAGCTTGTTGTAAGAGCGTATTTAAGACATTATCAAAGGTAACTTGTTGGTTTACACTAGCTACAATTTTATCAATAACTGCTAATTCTGACGCTTGATTTTGTGTTTCTGTGGTTTGAATGAGTAAGGCTTCTGTACGACTTTCGACGAGTTCTTCTAATTTTTTGCGCTGATTTTCAATGATTCCAGCTCTCCATTTATAAATAAAAAAAGCAATCACAAAAACAGAAATAACTAACGCTACCCAAAACCAACTAATTTGAGTAAGCTTGGGTTTTATTTTGAATGAAAAACTTGTTCCTTCTTCATTCCAAACACCATCACTATTAGCAGCTTTTACTTGAAAAATATACTTTTTAGGAGGCAAATCACCATAAAAAACAGTTCTTTTATCCGTAAATCGCCATTCTTTATCATATCCTTCTAGTCTGTATTTGTAGATTACTTTTTGGGAAGAAACAAAAGTAAGGGCATCAAAATGAATTTCTATAGTATTAAAATCAGAAGGAAAAACAACTTGCCGAGTTGCATCTGTTTCTCTCCATCTCCAATTTTTCCCATTTTCATCAAAAACCCCTTCTACAATTACATTTGGTTTTGGTAAAAGTGTATGAAGTACGGTATAATTGAAAGAAGAAACTCCTTGTGCTGTCGGAATCCAAATGTGTCCCTGTTGATCAGTAGTAATGGCTGGAGAAGAAAGTGAGGCACAATCACTACTTCGAATCCCATCATTCTCATCATAAGAGGTAATTTTTAGGCTATCTGTTTTTTGTGCTATCCAATTTCTAAAATTATCATTCGAAACTGTCCAAACCCCATCGTTACTTGTAAACCACCACGTCGAACTCACTTTCAAAATAGAATGAATAGCATCACTAGACCAATGATTTGTCGACTTTGGAGTAATTATTTTTCCATTGTCATAAGTAGAAATTCCATTTTTTGTTCCTACATAAATCATATTATCCAAAGGGTCTTGATACAAACTCAAAACCAAATTATCAGCTAATCCATCTTGTGTTGTAAAGGAAAAAAATGAGGGTATTATATTCGAATCATCAGAATAAGCACCATCTATCAACAAAATTCCGTTGTCTTCTGTCCCTAATAATAACTGTCCATTTTGCGCTTCCAAAATACATGTCAAGTTATTAGAAACCAATCCTTGTGAGGTTGTATAATTTCTAAATCTGCCCTTTCCTATTTTAGTTTCATCAAAAATACTTAGTCCTTCAGTTGTAACAATGAGAAGTTTTCTAGGATTTGTTTTGCTGACCCTAATCATTCTTACAAAATTCCCTACCAACCCATTATTTGTATCAAAAGTAGTTATTTGTTTAGTTTGAGCATTATATTTTGCCATTCCTCCCCCATACGTTCCTATCCAAAAAATAGATTCATTAGTTGTGTTTTTTGTAGCTGTAATACTTCTGACATGATTATGAGGCAAACCATTTTTAATTGTGAGGTACGAAAAAGTACCATTTGGATTAAGAATAGAAATTCCGTCGCTCTGTGTTCCTATCCAAACTTGTTTTTTACTTTTCTCTTCTTTGTTAGATTCGTCAGAATACGTAAAAACACAATTTGTAAGATTATCAGAAAGTCCCTCCAAAGTAGAATAAGATGTAAATTTACTATCATTCAATCTCAAAAGTCCCCCTCTGTTCATTCCGACCCACAAACTACCTTCTTTATCTTCAAAAAGTGCTGTTATGCTATTACTTGCCAGACCTTCTTTTGTCGTTAGAGCTTCCAGTTTTCCTACATCAGGAATATAACGCAAAAGTCCTCCACTATTTGTTCCTATCCAAACTGAGCCTAATTTATCAATCATTAAGGTATTGATAGTTGCATTTTTGATAAGAGAATGATTATCTATATTATCTTCGTTTATTTTATCATTAAAGTTTTTGAGTTCATTTGTTTCTACATTCCAATAACAAAGTCCGTTTACTGTTCCTATATAAAGATTATTTTTAGCATCGCTTTCTAAGGTCAAGATTTGCAAGTCTGGCAGAGGAAGAGAAATAGGTATTACTTTTCCAGAATCTAAGTCAAATTTGGCTAATCCTTCGTCTGTTCCTATCCAAAGTGTATTTTGTCCATTTTTAGTATCTTTTAGCAATGTATTAATTTTGGTATTTAATAACCCTTCTTTTTTGGTATAATTTCTAAATACATTTCTGCGATAACGACTCAATCCCTTCGACGTTCCTATCCAAATACTCTCTTCCCATTCTTCCAAACACAAGATAGTATTACTGATTAAGTCTTTTTGAGTATTAAAATTCTTAAAAGTCAAAAAATTATAGTTGGAAAGTCCGTCTCCATTTGTTCCAATCCACAAACCGTCGTTTTCTGTATTCTGAACTACCGAAACAAAGTTATCAGGGATTCCACTATTTGTATTATTTAAATCCGTAGGCGCAGAAAAAACTCTGAACTCTCTTCCATCAAATTTCACAAGTCCGTTGTGCGTTCCTATCCATACATAACCGTCCTTAGATTGTGTAATTGAGGTAATACTATTTTGAGGAAGTCCATCTCTTTTTTGCCATGTATTTTGACTATACTGTGTTATTCTTTTGGAGGAAGAAAGAAATAATTGAGCGTGAGAAGCAGTATAGAAACCAAAAATAAAAACAAAAGACAATGAAAGAGACAAACAAAAACGCTTTACAATTTGTAAAATAGAAGATAGAACAAAACTAAAAATAGTAGTGTGAAAAAAAATAATTTCATCACAACCATAATAATAAGTTAGGTTTTTGTTAGTTATAAAAGACACGTTTATTAGTTGGTGGATTGTTTGTTTTGCTTTTTTTCTAAAAAATTTAATGAATTACTAATGTAGTAAAAATTTGTTATAAAAATGCTAATTACTTTTTTGAAATAATTCTCTTTTATCCAATACTTCAAGGAAAGTTTTAGAACAAATTAGGCTTAGGTTCTATTTTTTTACTTAATTTTACAAACTCTTTTAACAAATATAGCACAAAGATTATGACAGTTATTCCTTATAAAGACCAAACGGCTTCTAAAAAAGACCAAGTAGCACAAATGTTCGATAATATATCGAATAACTACGATTTACTCAACCGAATACTCAGTGGTGGAATAGATATTATTTGGAGAAAAAAAGCCATTTCTTATCTCAAATCCGAACGCCCTGAACTGATGCTTGATGTAGCGACAGGAACAGGAGATTTTGCTATCGAAGCGTATAAAAAACTCAAACCTAAGAAAATAGTTGGTGTAGATATTTCGACAGGAATGCTTTCTTATGGAAGAGAAAAAATAGAAAAGTTAGGACTTCAAGATATTATTGATTTAAAAGTTGGGGATTCTGAAAACTTACCTTTTGAAGACAATACTTTTGATGCTGTGACCGTTTCTTTTGGAGTACGAAATTTTGAAAACCTAGAACAAGGATTGAGAGATATTTACCGAGTTTTGAAAAAAGGTGGTTCACTTGTTGTATTAGAATTTTCCCAACCAGAAACATTTCCTATAAAACAATTCTACTCATTTTACTCAGCACAGATACTTCCAAGAATCGGCAAAACGATTTCGAAGGATACATCGGCATATACGTATTTGCCTGAATCTGTGGCTGCATTTCCGTATGGAGAAGATTTTCTTCAAATTATGGAAAAAGTAGGTTTTGTTTTTACACGAGATGAAACCCTTACTTTTGGAATAAGTTCGATTTATTACGGAAAGAAATAATTTGTTTAAAAATTGTTGGAAAAAACACCAACGACAAAAAAATTACTCTATGAAATTCAGACAAAAAAACACTTTGTACTCATTTTTTGGTTCTGCCTCTTTTACAGTTTTATGTTCTGTATTTGCTCTTCTTTGTTTTTTTGGAACTCCTTCTTCAGTCTTGGCTCAAGAAATGAATAAGAAAAAACCAGCTAATCAAGATGTAAAACGAAAAGACAAAAGCCTAAATGTTCCCTATTACGATACCAAACCTTTGCATTATGGTTTTATTTTGGGGATGCACTATGCTACTTTTAGAATAAATTATTCAGAGTATTTTGCCAAAAATGAAGATACAACGATTGCATTATTACCCCAACGGACATTTAGTAATTTTGCTGTCGGAATGGTGATTGATTTGCCCATAGCTGACCAATGGAATTTTCGTTTTACGCCTACCGTGGGTTTGTACGAATACAGTGTTATCCACAAACAACTAGAACGCTCAACAGGAAAATATATCGATACACAAGTTCCTGTTGAGAGTGTATTTTTTGATTTTCCTATCTTAATAAAACACAAATCTTTACGCCGAAATAATAATCGTTTTTATATGATTGGTGGAATTGTACCAAGTATAAAAGTAGGAGGAAGAAAACAACGTGATAATAAAGAGGCTTTCGGAATGGAAGACTACAACTTAGAAGTTACGTATGGCTTAGGTTGGGATCATTATTTTGGTTTTTTCAAATTTGCACCCGAAATTCGTTTCAGCCATGGTATTGCAAATATGAACCTTCGCAATCAAAGTGTTTATTTTAGAAATATTGAAAAAATGACAACCCATAAAGTATCTCTGTTATTTCATTTTGAATAGTTTATATTTCATAAAATATCATTGAAGTTATTTCAATAAAATGAGCCATTCTTTATAATTTTATTTTATAAAGAATGGCTCATTTTTATGTTTCACTTCTTTTTAAAACTGCTTTGTCAAATTTTCTACAACTTCTCTGATTTTAGCTTTTCCAGAAGTAAGGTCGCTTTGAATATCCATAATGGTTTTATCACCAGCCAAAACAAACGTATTTCGCTTAGGAATCGAGACAATAGGAAGCAAAGAATCATAAAGTTTGGCTACTTTTCCTGTTGTATCTGCCAAAAGCTCAAAAGGCAAATTATATTCTTTTTTAAAACGATTGTGCGTTTCGATATCGTCTTTGCTAATTCCAATAACGGTAACCCCCAAATCTCTGAATGCTCCAAATTCATCTCTAAACGAACATGCTTGTTCGGTACAAACACTTGTAAAATCTTTTGGATAAAAATAAATGATACAAGGCTCATCGCCCAAATCATAAAGTGTAAATTCTTTGCCTGAAGTGGAGTCTAACGTAAAGTTTGGTGCTTTTTCTCCGATTTTTAATCCCATAAATAAATTTCTTTAGTCGTAAAAGTATTAATTGTAAATTATCAAACTCGTTTATTACAGATTAGTTTGAAAAACAAGTAGATTTTAATTTATCCAATAAAAACCAAAACTATTTTTGATGCTGCTAGTTTTAGCATAGAAAATTACACAACTGAGTTATTTCAAAAATCGATTTTTTTTCTTAGCTCAAAGTTCTTAATTTTGCACCTTAGTTTTAAAAACACACACACTAAAACTAATTTTTTATCACTTTTAAAAAGAATCTATATACTATGAATTTAGTGAATAAACCTGCGCCTCGTTTTTCTGCTCCTGCTGTAATTGAAGGCGAAGAAATCATTAACGACTTTTCATTAGACCAATATATTGGCAAAAAAAATGTAATTCTTTTCTTTTATCCCAAAGATTTTACGTTTGTTTGCCCAACTGAAATTTTAGCTTTTCAAGAAAAATTAGCTATTTTTGAATCTAAAGAAACAGCTATTGTAGGCTGTTCTACAGATACAGAAGAAACTCACCTTGCTTGGTTGATGACTCCAAAAAACAAAGGTGGCATCGAAGGTGTAACTTTCCCAATGGTGGCTGATACTGCCAAAACAATCGCTACTAACTATGGCGTTTTGGGTGGAGATTATACGTATGATGATAGAAACAACCTTATTTTTGAAGGCGCACCAATTTGTCTTCGTGGAACATATTTAATCAACAAAGAAGGAATCATCAAACATGTCTCTATCAATGATTTTCCTTTGGGACGTAACATTGACGAATATATCCGTTTGGTAGATGCACTTCGTTATGTTGAGAAACATGGTGAAGTTTGTCCTGCAAACTGGGAAGAAGGAAAAGAAGCAATGAACGCAACAAGAGAAGGTGTAGCTGATTATTTAGGTAAACACTAATTTAATTGCCTCCTTAGATAAAAATAGACCTAACTTTAATTCGAAAATTAGAGTTAGGTTTTTTTATACTTTGAATTTCTTAAAAAGACACAACGACTTTATTTTATAATAAACTCACACAAATTTTGATTAGGAAATAAAACTTCTTATCTTCTATTGATGTCTTAGTATCAATTACGAATTACGAATATAAATTATTGATTACCAATAAATTAGCAATTTAAAAATAGTAGTTTATTTAATTTACATTCCTTAGACAAATCATTTTTGATTTATAATTTTGTTTTCAGCGTTTTAATACAGTGTTTAATAAGTTTTACTATAAACTTCAGACCCTGTCCAATTTATAATTCAGAATTATTTTCTTCAATTGAACAGGGTTTTAACCCTGTTTTATGTATAAAAAATAACCTAAAACTTTTTAAACACTGTATTAACAGCAATTCTCTCATCTTTTCACCTAAAATCAATCTAATTTCTATGAAGTTTCATTTACTCAAAAAATATAATCTATTTTCATTTATATTTATAGGTTTATTTGTTTTATCATCTATTTTATTTGGATGTGGAGCTTCCAAACGTTCTGATTGTCCAACGTATAGAGATTCTGACCCAAAAGTTATTTTTGGAGAAATAACATTAGAGGAAAGAATGGAACAACAAGAAAAAGACCTTCAAGTAAAATCGGATAGACAACGACGAAAAGAAGCTAAAAAGCAAATCAAACGCTCAAAAAAAACTAGACGCAAAAAATAATTAAGATTACTATACAGTTTTCAATAATCTGGAATGGAAGAATTAGATAATCAACTTGACTTACTTCATAAAGGCTATCAAACCTTATCGACAAAACTACTAGGATGGTTTGAAACTTTAATTTCGATGTTGCCCAATTTCTTCTTGGCAATCATTGTATTAATTGTATTTTATTTCTTGGCAAAAGCTATAAAGGTAGGTATCAATCGTGGGCTAGTTCGCCTAGTAGATAATCAAAATATATTAGACCTAGCTACTCAGATTATATTCTATGTTATTATGCTCATTGGTACTTTTGTGGCTTTGGGTGTTCTGAATTTAGATAAAACAGTTACTTCTCTACTTGCTGGTGCTGGTGTGATAGGTCTTGCGCTTAGTTTTGCCTTTCAAGATTTGGCTACCAATTTTATTTCAGGGGTTTTTCTTGCTGTACAAAAACCTATACAAATTGGCGACCTTATCCAAACCAACGATTACATAGGTTATGTAAAAAAAATTGGTTTGAGAGCCATTGATATAGAAAACTTTGATGGACAGTATATCATTATTCCTTCAAAAGAAGTATTTCAAAATCCACTATTGAATTTTAATCGTCTGAATCATCGAAGAGTAAATGTTCCTGTGAGTGTTTCGTATGGAGATGATATAGAAAAAGTAGAGAGTTTGTTGTATGAAACAATTCGTAATTTAGATGTTACAAAAAATGATTTTAGTGATGTGCGTATAGATTTTGATGGATTTAGAGATAGTTCGGTCAATTTTATTGTTCGGTTTTGGATAGACCAATGTAATCAACCCTCTTATCATAGAGCTTATACAAAAGCAGGAATAGCTATCAAAAAAGCATTTGATGCCAATGATATTACAATTCCTTTCCCTATTCGTACTTTAGATTTTGGAATAAAAGGAGGTGAAAAACTTGTTCAACAACTAGGTATTTTGGATAAATTAGACAAAATAGATAAGGAAAAATCACAAACCAAAAACAGCACAGACTCAAAAAAACAAACTCCAAATCAAGATTTTCTGTAATAAATCAACTTTATTCAAACTAATAGAATACTATCTTAGTAATAGTATTATTATCATCTATAAAAAAGCGTTTGAATAATTTATGAATCTTGCCCAAAATACTGCTGAAGCTCTACGTGCTACTCGTGATAACTGGCTTCGTTCTCTTCTTACTATTTCTTTGATTGCTATCGGAATTACGGCTTTGGTAGGTATTTTGACGGCTATCGACGGAATCGAACAAAATATTACTTCGGGTCTTTCTGATTTGGGAGCAAATTCTTTTGATGTCAAAGATAAAAATAATAGTATGCGTTCTCGTCGTCGTGGTGTAATAGAAAAAATTGAAAGTCCATTGAAATACAACGAAGTAATGGAATTTGAAAAACGTTTTAGTGAGAGTGTCAGCTCTCAAGATGTCGTGACTATTTATACGAGAGTAGGTTTTGGAACAGAAGTAAAATATCAATCCGAAAAAACAAATCCAAATTCATCTGTCATAGGAATTGATGAAAATTATAATTTAGTAAATGGATATGAAATTAAAGAAGGACGAAATTTTACAGCTTTAGATATTCAACGAGGTAGTCAGTTTGCCATTATTGGAAAAGAAATAAAGGAAACACTTTTTAAAGAAAGTTCGCCTATTGGAGAACGAATTTTGGTAAAAGGCTATGGTTTTACGGTCATCGGACTTTTAGAAGAAGAAGGAGGAGTTGGAAGTTCTTCAAGTACAGATAGAAGTGTTTTGATTCCTTTACCAATGGCAAATATTTTGGGAAATGATAGACAACTCAATTATACAATTACAGTGGGTGTAAAAAATCCTACTCAAACAGAAGCCTTAATGGGAGAGGCAACAGGACTTATGCGAATAATAAGAGGCGACAAACTTACCCAAAAACCTTCTTTTGAGGTTTCTAGTAGTGATTCGCTTTCTTCTTCTTTGGGAGAAATATCAGGTATGTTGCGTTTAGGAGGCTTTGCTATTGGGCTTTTGACTTTACTAGGTGCATCTATTGGACTGATGAATATTATGCTTGTTTCGGTAACAGAACGAACTAGAGAAATTGGAATTAGAAAAGCAATTGGAGCTTCATCCAAACATATAAGAAGACAATTTTTAATCGAAGCAATCGTTATTTGCTTACTCGGTGGATTATTTGGCATTTTTTTGGGTATTACATTAGGAAACGGAGTCGCCAAAATCATAGGAAGTGCAGATGCTCAATTTATCATTCCTTGGCTTTGGATGCTTATCGGAATTGTAATTTGTATCGTTGTTGGATTGGCTGCTGGAGTATATCCTGCCTATAAGGCTTCCAAATTAGACCCTATTGAATCTTTGCGTTATGAATAATTTTCACTATCTTATTGCAAGATTCTTTAGAAAATGATAATTTTCATTTTGTTTTTTTAACAAAAAACCACATATTACGTTTAATTACTAATTCACTAAGTTTTAATTCAGTTTTTCGAAAAAAAATATCCTACAATAAAAACAATATCTTTGTGGAAACTTTCAAATAGAAATGTTTTGTTTGAAAAGTTCTTAAACTATTTGCAAATCTTATTCACAAATATATTACTACTCATTTTACCTTTATTTCTTATTAAATGAAAACTACGAAATATTTATTTTTTTCATCTTTAATTGGTCTTCTATTTTTTTGTAATGGATATGTTTGGGCAACCTCTCTCACCACGCTGAAAGGCACAAAATGGTATTTGGAACGAATGACAGAACAAGATACAACGGTTTCTTCCAAAATTACTTCTAAATTATTCAAACAAGGAGCGCAACAAATATCATTTGAGAAAGATGGAAAATACGATGCACGAAATTTATTAGGATTAGATAGTTTGAAAGGGTTTTTTATCGAAACAAATCATACTTTGGTATTAAGTAATGAAGCTGGAAGTGCTTATTACTGGGTTTTTGAGTTTCAAAACAAAACATCAGATTCCCTAACATTACAGTTTGTCAACTATTCTGCAAAACCTTCTATTATCAAACTTACTTTTAAGCCAATGACACAACAGCTTGAAGAAATGGTACTTGCACAAACTAACCAACCCAAATACGCTGATTTTAAAGGCGATTGGGAATGGAATTTTGACGGTAAAA
>DAIUBX010000039.1:11183-11391 GCA_036846465.1 Bernardetia sp. | reverse complement strand
TCCAGAATAAGCATCTACATTTGGATTTAGATAATCCAATGTTCCTAAATAATCCTCATATTTACTCACAAAACTACCTGCTAAAGTAACAGACAAAGGATTTAAGACAGGCTCTTGGTTCTCTTTTTCCTCTTCAGTAAGTTTTGGTTTGAAAATTTCGTGCAAATATAATTCTAAATCTAATCCTCTTACTACACCAGCACTCAAT
>DAIUBX010000039.1:0-11173 GCA_036846465.1 Bernardetia sp. | reverse complement strand
GTTCTGCTTACCAAAACTATTTGTTTCATCAATCGTAAAGCCATTTCGTTGTCGTCCAATAATTCCTGTTGCTCTTGCTTTTCCATTAAAATCATATTTGACACGAAGTCCATCAATCGAATTATCAATACCAATAAAACGGTCTTCTTGCGCTCTCAAAACCATTCCACTTCCAAATTGCTCGTACAAATTACCAACTGTTACATCAAGTCCTTTCAAGGTATAACCCATGTATCGATTTGCGATTCCAGTTCCTCGCATACTTGTAGGATAACCCAAAAGCGCAGGTAAATAGGTTTCATAACGAACTCCTGCACGGAAATTTCCACGTTCGTAATTGAGTGTAAAATAATTATTGAAGCCAATTTTTTCTAATGGAACGGCTGCACCAATGACAGAATCTTCGACATAATATCTAAAATCAGTTTGTACACTTCCTGTAAGCGTTCCAAAGTCTGTTTTTGTATCTTGATTAGTTGAATTATCTTGATTTTGTGCGATTAATGAGCTAACAGTCAAGAATAAAAAGGAGAATAAAAGTAGTATTTTTTGGTAGTAATGTTTTGACATAGTAATTGAGATAGAGGTTTTGCAAAAATTTTGTGCAATCTAGCAAATACTTTTTGAAAGTACACGTTTTTGAGTTGCTTCCAATTTACCAGTCATAATTTCAACTAGATAATCGTCATTTTCTTATCAATTTCTAATGCCATAGCTTCTTGGTCTAATTCTATTTTGAGCATTTTGATATAATCAACTACTTCATCAAGGTATTTATTCATATCTTTTTGAGTAACGTAAGTATGAACAACATATACTTTTTCATCGACCAAACCTGAAGTTTTACTATTCCAAACGCCTTTTGCTTCTTTGCTGGTTGCACCTCCAAAACGTTCTGCTAAAAATTTGAGTGTTTGTTCGACGTATTTAGTAGTGTCAATTGGCTTATCAACTGAAATTGTAGAAGGAATAAAAACGCCAATTTGATGGGTGCGTTCCAAACGGTCTATGATTGCGCCTAACATTTCTTCTATCGGACGAGGAATTTTATAGTTTGCATCTTCTGAATCGACCAAAGAAGGCAAATCAGGCAAATAAGGAACATCAAAATCTGAATATTCTTTGATTTTTGTATTTTCATGTTCTGGACTACAACGATTTACAATAGTAAAAATAGTAGCCTCATCACTTCTAACGTGGTCACGAATTTGTTTTTGAAGACGATTAACTACGTGCATGGCTTCCTCCAAAGGTGGCGCAACAATAATAATCTGATTAACAAATTCTAAAAGCATCGCCAAATTCTCATCAATATACGTTTGATTTTTTAGGGTAATAATGATATTTTCATAATCGGACATCATCGAATCTAAAAACAAAGTCAGACGAGCCGAAAGTGGCAAATCTGTATTTTCATCTTGTGAAAGCAAAATATCATACCCCGAACTATGTTTATAAATCTTTGTTCGTTTACGAATATTCAAATCCGAAATCAAATTTTGTGGCGTTGGATATTCGGTATAAACGGTGGTTTGTTTGGTCTGTGAATGTAAAATACGAGCTAGGGAAGTTCCGATATTTGTTCCTCCTGCATTTGGCGTAAGGCTGAAAACCAAAATCAAACGTGCTTTTTTGGAAGCTCTTGTTTGTCTTCGATTTGATTCTACCAAATATTTTCCTAACATTTTACAAAGACCAATGCCGATTTGAGGGTAATCGTACATCATTTGAATAAAATCATCTCGTTGAATAACCAAAACATCGACATCACTAAGTGCCGAAACAGTAGCCGAACGAGGTTGATTTTCTAATATTCCCACTTCTCCAAATGTATTTCCAGCCATTAAATAGGCAAAAATTTGTTCTTGTCCACTTGCAATAATTTTCTTTACTGCCACAATTCCATTGATAATCAAATATAAACTATCACTTGCCTTTCCTTGCCAAACAACCGTTTCATCAGGAAAAAACTGTCGCATTTTTGCCTTTGCAGCTATTTTTTCTAGTGCTTCTGGTGGCAAAGAAGTAAAAAGAGGAGATTGTTTGAGCGATTCTACTTTATTAATACGATCTATCACAGGAATTATTTTTAAAACGTTGGGTAGGAATACTGTTTATTGAAATGAGTTTTAAAGTTACTATTTTTCTAATTAAAATGGTAAAATTATTTTTTATGTTTGTATTTTAAGCAAAATTGAAACGACTAATTTAAGCGTCTTCGCTTGAATTTTAATATAAAAATAAAAAAATGACTTCTACCTTTTCACAAATCACGTCTTATTTAGAATCCATTGCACCCTTACATTTTCAAGAATCGTATGATAATTCTGGACTTTTGGTAGGTGACCCAAATACCGAAATTACAGGAATTTTGGTTTCTTTGGACACGATTGAATCTGTTATTGAAGAAGCAAAAGCCAAAAATTGCAATCTCATTGTAGCTCATCATCCTATTATTTTTAGGGGATTGAAAAGTCTTACAGGAAAAAATTATATTGAAAGAACGGTTATAAAAGCCATTCAAGAAGGAATCGGAATTTATGCCATTCATACCAATTTGGATAATATTCAAGATGGCGTAAATGCAAAAATTTCTGAAAAGATAGGATTAATTAACACAAAAATTCTGTCTCCTAAAAATAATATTTTTCATAAAGATAATAATAATGAAACTCAAAAAGTAGGTTCTGGAATGATAGGCGAACTTTCAGAAGCTATTTCTGCACAGGCTTTTTTGGCAAAACTCAAATCAAAAATGAATTTGCCTTTGATAAAACACACCCGTTTAGAAAATTTTATCAATAAAAAAACAGATAAAAAAATCAAAAAAATTGCCGTTTGTGGTGGTGCAGGAAGTTCTTTATTACCTGAAGCCATCAAACAAAAAGCTGACTTTTTTATTACTGGAGATTACAAATACCATGAGTTTTTTGATGCCGAAGATAAAATAGTAATTTGTGATATTGGACACTATGAAAGTGAAGTTTTTACAAAAGATTTGTTAGTTGATTTTCTTAAAGAACAATTTTCAGATATAAAAATTATAGCCTGTCAGACTAATACAAATCCTGTTGAATATTATTTTTAAGGAATTATTAGGGAAAAATTTGTAATTTTGATTCATGTAGCCAACAGGTTAGCTTCGCTGATTTGCAATTCCAAGCTGTTGTTATAAATTAAAACATATTTTTACGACAGCTTAGAACGGCTTTAGCCCTCTGCGAAGCTAACCTATCGGCTACGTATAATTTTCCTAAGAATTTCCACGCAAACAAATTATTTTTTTTTGCGTCAAAATATATATAAAAATGAGTTGTAATTCATGTGCAACTACGGCACAAAGCATAGATAAAAGTACAGAAAATGACCAAAACGAACACGATGAAGAACCAAAAGGCTGTAAAAGTAATGGAAATTGTGGCACTTCGGATTGTAATCGTTTAAATTCGTTTGATTGGCTTTCGCAAATGGAACTCCCTGATACAAAACCATTTGAGATTGTAGAAGTAAAATTTAAAGGAGGCAGAAAAGCCTTTTGTAGAAATATAAATAATCTTCATTTGCTTACAGGCGATGCCGTAACATTGGAAGTAGAGCGAGGTTTTCATGTCGGTCATGTGTCTTTACAAGGCGAACTTGTACGTCTTCAAATGCGAAAAAAACGCATCAAAATGGACGATGAGAGCATTTGTGATATCGAAAGAAAAGCTTCACAAACCGATTTGGACAAACTTATCGAAGCTAGAAATAGAGAACTTCCGACCATGTACCGAACACGAGAAATCATCAATCAACAACATTTGGCGATGAAACTCTCTGATGTTGAGTATCAAGCAGATGGCACAAAAGCTACTTTTTATTATTCGGCAGATTTAAGAGTTGATTTTCGTGAACTTATCCGAATGCTGGCAGGAGAATTTAGAGTTCGTATCGAAATGCGACAAATTAGCCTCCGACAAGAAGCGAGTAGAGTAGGTGGAATTGGTGTTTGTGGGCGTGAACTCTGCTGTTCGACGTGGCTTACCGATTTTAAACCTGTCAGCACAACGGCAGCACGTTATCAAAACCTTTCTCTAAATACATCCAAACTTTCAGGGCAATGTGGAAAACTAAAATGTTGTCTTAATTACGAATTAGACACCTATTTAGATGCCCTTAAAGATATTCCAGAAGTGAAATATTTACGTACTCAAGAAGGTGAAGCACAATTACAAAAAACAGATATTTTCAAAAAACTAATGTGGTTTAGTTACAATTCTGAAAATGTTTGGTATGCTTTAAACATTGAAGAAGTAAATACAATTTTGAAACTCAATGAAAAAAAGGAATTTCCACCTTCATTAAAACCATCTGAATGGCTTTCAGAGGGCGAAACTTTAGACACAACACTTCAAGACAATCATATTATTGATGCCGAAGAGTTTGAAAGAAATGTTAGGAGAAAAGCTGAAAAGAGAGATTCAAATTCTAAAACAGATGCACCTCGTAAAAAAAGAGTAAGAAAACCACAAAAAAATATATTGAAGGCAGAAGTAGTAAACAAAACAACTTCTAGCCTAGAAAAAAACACCGAAAACAACAAACAAAATCAAGCAAACAAACGCAGAAAAAGGAAAAGTAATCCTTTAAGACAACCCAAGCCACAAAATAATCAAGACAATCAAAAAAGTTAGTTCATTACCTATTATTAATTATCCCATTGTCAATTATATAAAATGAATCAAGTAGAAGAATTCAACACCTATCGCAGCAAAATGAACGAAAAAATTATGGCTGCTGATAATAAAGTTTTGAAACGTATTTTTAATTTAGATACAAATGCTTACGCAGAAGGAACATTAGACATCAAAACAAAAGAACTTATCGGACTGACTTGTTCAATGGTTTTACGCTGTGATGATTGTATAAAATACCATTTAGGAAAAGCAAAAGAAGCAAATATTTCAGACGAGCAAATCATAGAGGCAATGGCGATTGCAAACCTTGTAGGAGGAACAATCGTAATTCCACACCTTAGAAGAGCAATGGAGTATTTGGAAGAATTAAATAATCAAGCATAATAAAAAAGGGAGTTAGTTAGATATTCTGTTACCTAACTAATTCCCTTTTTAGAAAAATTTATTTCAAAAAAACAAGTTATTTTCTTTTATCTACCTTGTTCGTTTACCCAGTTGTACTCAAAATCAATCATATCTTGAGCAGTAAATTTATAAATTTGTTGTAACTTATCGATAGCAAGTTGTAATTTCGGTAATTGATTGAATGAATCTGTAATAAAAACATAAGAAGTAACATTTCCATCAGCAGGAGCATTCATATACTCCAAAATTTGGTCAATTTCTGCATCACTTATTGCCTTGTCATTGCCAGAAACACCTTTCCAACCGTGTACAAAACCAACAGCCTCACCATAAGCATGTAAAGCAGAAGCTCTATCTGCATCAGTAACATTTGCAGCATTAAGTTTTGAAATTGTTCCTAAAAGATAATTAATTACAGTTGCCATATTTGACTTTTCCCAGTTATAACGAAAATCTGAAAGTGCTTTATCACGATCTTGGTTGTAATCTTGTCCTTTTTCAATAGCAGCTTTTGCTGTAATTAAGTTCGTTTTAATAGCTGTATAAAGACCATTTCCATCATTTTTATCTCTACGAGCTGCATATTTTGCTGCAAAAACATCTTTATTTTGTCCAGTTGCATCACTATTTGGAAAAGACGGATGCGCCCCAAAAATAGCTACCAAACGGTCAATATCAGCAGCAGAAATATTGTCTGCCTTGATAATAGTAAGTGCATGATTATAAAGAGCAGCACCAAAGAGTCCTTTTTCTACCACTTGTTCTATTTCCAAACCATTCTCATCAAATAAATAATTTCCATAAACACCACCATTACCAATAGGAGCTGTTATTGGATCAAAACTTCCACCACTTGCTTTTGCTAATTCTGCCAACCAAGTTGGAACTTTCTCAGAATAATACGAAGTCGTAATAGATTGCAAAGATGGAGTTCCTTCATTAAAAGCAGTCAAAAGTTCTGATTCGTTTACTCGTGAGCCTGTTCTTCCTACTTGCATTTTAGCAACCAAACCTGAAAGATTCGAACGAACAGACAGTTCTGTACTTGCATTACTTTCATAATTCGTACTTTCATATGTTGTCGGAACTTCTAAAGTAGGGAAAGTTACGTCGTTTGTTTCTTCATCACAAGAAAAGAGAGAAACCGAAAAAGCTAAAAGAAAAAATGAGTTTTTCCAGTTGAATTTCATAATATGTTTTGTTTTAGTGATTTTTAATGACCTAATTTTTATTAAGTTTATTTAGACTAATTTCAAATAACAACTCAAAAGTACGGCAGTATTTTCAAAATTGCAAGTAAATTTTTATTTTTTTCTATAACCTTTATCTCAAAAGACTAAAAAGTAGAATATCATTTTTTTGCTTTCTGAATTTTGTGTAGTTTTAGTGTTTATAATTTTCCTTGTACCACTGTTGTACTCAATACAGAGAAATTAGCATAGATTCAACACGACTTATCCATAAAGAATGCGCCTAAACTTAGACAAGTTTTCAGAACTCCAACAACGCATCATCACAGGAATTTTGGGAGCAATCACAATTCTGACAGCGATTATGTGGAGCGAATGGACTTATTTTTCGCTTTTTTTCTTCATTAGTATGTTTGCGCTTTGGGAGTTTTACAAACTTTTAGGCTTAGACGGAAATTCGCCTTTGCGTACTTTCGGTACGTTCAATGGTCTTTTTCTGTTTACGTTATCCTTCTTGATAGAACGCTTTGCGCTCAACCCTAATTATTATATTCTTTTGTTGGTAAGTCTTTCAGGAGCTTATTTTATTAAACTCTACAAAAAAGGCGAAACCAAACCTTTTCATAATATTGCTTTTACTTTTTTAGGAATTATTTATGTCGGTTTGCCTTTTGCACTCTTAAATATTGCTGTTTTTAAAGACAGCAACTATTATTACGAAGTCATTTTGGGTTCTCTTTTTATTCTTTGGGCAAATGATACAGGAGCTTATTTTTCTGGTAAAAACTTCGGCAAACGTAAACTTTTCGTTCGTATTTCTCCCAAAAAGACATGGGAAGGAAGTATAGGAGGAGGAATTTTGGCTTTAATTGTCGGAACTACATGGGGATATTTTTATCAAGAAACACTCGCTTTATGGCAATGGATAGGGATTTCACTCATTATCATCGTAGCAGGAACGTATGGCGATTTGGTAGAATCTCTATTTAAAAGAAGTATGAGCATAAAAGATTCGGGTTCTGTCTTGCCAGGGCATGGAGGATTTTTAGACCGTTTTGATGGACTTTTGATTGCAGCTCCTTTTATCGTTGCTTTTTTGAGAGTTGTTCCGATTATTATTGAGGAGTTTTTTGGGAAGTGATTCTATTTACAATATTCATTTAAAGGTTTTTGAGCGTCCTCATTTCCATAACTGGCTGCAATTTTCCAACTCTCACAAGCATTTTGTTTGTCTTTTGATTTTGCTTCTTCGTTATTTTCAGTAGTATTTTCTGAAACTGGTTTTTCCCAAAAGTAAAAACCTTTGTAATACCACAGAAATGGATTTTTTGGATTAATTTTTAATGCCTTATCCAAAAGTTCTCCCATAGCTTGATAATCTTTTGCATATAATTTAGCAGCAGCTTTTCCAATATATGGATCTACTAAATTGGGTTCTTTTTCTATAATTTTATCAAAATACAAACTCGCTTTGTCATAATCTTTTAATTTATCAAGATACAAATCGGCAATATTAATAATTACTTGTTGGTCATAACCAATCACAATAACGACATTTTTATACTCTTCTACAGCTTTATAATATTCATTCATTAGCAAATAAGTATCTGCTTTTGCTGTGTAATATTTCGCCTTACTTTCTTTGTCTTCTGTATCTACATAAGCAATTGCTTTATCAAAAAACTCAATTGCATCAGCATATTCTTTCTTATATTTTACTTCTGTTATTCCCAATAAATAATTTATTTCTGCGTCTTTTTCTTTTTGAGTTTGAGCTTCTTCTAGTGCTTTATTAGCTGCTGTAAAATCGCCTAATTCTATGGCTGCTTTTGCTTCTTCCATATACGTATTGTAGGAATAGTTAGTCATTATATTCATCAAAAAATAAGCAAAAACTGTCATGACAGCAAAACCCAAAATAATATAAATTTCTGTTTTACCGAATACAAACATAGGTTGTTTCTTTTGGTTGGTTTGCTTTCTTTGATAGGTATAACCTGTTCCGTTTTGGGCATAACTTTCACTTTGAGTATTAGAGTTATTTGATGAATAGCTTCCAGTTGAAGTATATTGTTTGTAATACTGTTGTCTTCTTTCCTTTTCAAACTCTAATTGATTATCATAACTTGATTTTTTGAACGGGTCAGATAAAACTTGATAGGCTTCATTTATTAGTTTGAATCGTTCTTCTGCCAGTTTTGCTTCTTGTGGATTTGCTGCATTTCTATCTGGATGATATTTCAAAGCCTGTTTTTTATAGGCTGATTTTATTTCCTGCACCGTTGCTATTTTAGAGATTCCTAATAAATCGTAATAATTACTCATAGTTGTTCTTAATCTATTTTTAATTTTTTGTGCCAATTTCTATTAGAAAACACAAACCCTTTTTGATTTTTATAGTTTACTAAAAGTAACGATTTTAAAAGAAATAAATTTTTGAATGGATAAGATTAAATACGAATTTGATTCCTCATCTTGCCTTTATTGCTATTTTAACACAGCAATACCAACAAATACGCACAACTTCTGTCTTATTTTCACCTCACAAACCAATTTATTCCTATCTTTATTCTTATTTTAGTATTTCCAACTCAAAAGTTGATTATAAACTAAAAATAAAAAAATTTTTTCATCTTAACTCTATTTTTTATGTCTTACTTCAAAGTGATTGTAGCAAAAGTAACAAACTTTAGCTTATTTAATTTATCTAATCAAAATTCATCTTATAAAAAGGTGGCTTTACTGTTTGTATTAGGATTTTTTATTAATTTGATTCCTTTAAACTTGGCTTTTGCTCAAACCAACCCAACCAACCAAATAGCCTATTTTGCTGGTTCTTTTGATCAATTGCAAAAGGAAGGAAAAAATAAAAGCAAACCCTATTTTGTCTTTGTTCATGCCAATAAAAACAAATTTGATTCAGTTACTTTTGCGAATAAATATGTTCAGACCTACATAAAAAAACGTTATTTAGCTCAAAAACTACAAGCTCCTTCATTATATGCTGATTATGTAGTAAAAAAATATGACGTAAAAAATTTCCCTCAGATATTAGTTTTTACACCTGAAGGAAAATTAGTGGACAGAATAACCTCCTATCTTACGCCAAAACAAATGATTGCTCGTTTGCAATTACATGAGCGTAAACATGGCTCGTCAGACGACCGAATTTCAGACTTTGCAAAGGCTGCTAACCCAGAACTTTCTATGAAATTACAGACTGAAGGCGAAATTCAAGAAGTCTATCAGTTTAGTATTCGTCCGTATGGAGTAGAAGAAAAAACCATCGGAATTCAGTTAGGCGTTTTTGAAAATTATCAAAATTTGGTAAATAATGTTTCTGAATTAGAAGTAAACTGGCACGACAATATTTTGGTAACTTTTGTAGAAATAGATGGAAAAATGTATTACAGATTACTTCTAGGACCTTTTTATAGTTATGAACACGCAGATAGATACAATAAAAACTTAAAAGAAAAAATGGGATTGCGTGGAATTTTGGTAAGTTTGGAAGATTTTGACCCAATTACAGAAGACAACAAAGACAGATATTTGATAGAAAATATAGAAACACCTGTTGAAAGCGAAGACCCAAATAAGAGATAATAAATGCTATTTTGACTAAAAAAGAGAAGAATGAAGATAGATTCTTCTCTTTTTTTACAGTTGATTCTAGTGGCTATTTTTTTTACATCTAAAGTTTTTTACAAACTATATATTTTATTTGTTGGATAAGCGTTTATAGTTTAGATTGCAATGAGATTAAAAATAATTGCATAATTTTAGTATTACTATTCATTTTTTATAGTCTTATGGTGTATATTCAGTTCTGATTACACAAAAAAAGGTATTACAAATTATTTTAAATTTATTTGATGTCTATACAATTACTTCCTCAAAAACTATATAAAAAAAATTTACGCTCTAAATTTTTATCAAAAGCTTTATATATTTCTTTATTGGCTTTTCTGTTTAGTTTTGTTACGTTGCATTCTAAAGCGCAATATTCAGCTACGCAAATGAAAATAGCTTTGATTGTGCATTTTATAGAACACACAACATTTCCTCCTGAGGCTTTTAAAAGCCCTAAGGAAATGATACAAATCGGAATTTTAGGCGATGACCCTTTTGGCGATGAACTAGAATCTTTTCTGGCGCATTATAGAATAAATGGGCGTGGTTTACGTGTTCGAAGAAAGAAAAATGCTTCTGATTTGTGGGGCTGTCAAGTAATTTATATCAGCAAATCCGAACAAGATAAATTGAGTGATATTTTAGATTATTTTAGAAGGTATCCAACTCTTACTATTGGAGATAATCTAAAAGGCTTTATCGAACAATGTGGAATTATCAATTTTGTAACAGTAGATAACAAACCGTATCGTTTCGAACTCAATATTGAAGCAGCTCAAAAATCAAATCTTGGCTTGAATGTAGGGCTTTTTAGAATGGCACAACGTATTTTGGCTTGCCCTTAAAAAAATTTAGAAAACAGAAGAAGGCACGAAGAATAAAACTTCGTGCTTTTTTTATGTTCAATAAAAAAAATTTATGGAATAGATAGTAATTCTGCATCTTATCAACAAAATACAACCAACAATGACAAATTATTCATAAAAATTCCCTAATTTACCTATTATTAGTACATCAATTATGCAACTCAAATTTTTTCGTATGTGGCATTTACTAGCAGGAGCTGCACTTGCAGCAGGAGCAGTTACACTTTGGGGTTTTCGTTCAAAAAATGGCGAAAAAGATGGAGAGTGGCTCAAAAAACTTACTCAAATAAATAGTACTTTTCAAACCAATTACGGTTCTGAAAGAGTTTATTTACATTTAGATAAACCTTTCTACAAACCTTCTGAAACGATTTGGTTTCAAGCCTATGTTCAAGATGAAGCT
>DAIUBX010000038.1:1586-11412 GCA_036846465.1 Bernardetia sp. | reverse complement strand
GCTAGTGGGTCTAATGTTCCTGCGTGTCCGACTTTTACTTTTTTCTTTTGTTCGTATTTTTTGATAGCATACCGAATTTTATTGACGACATCAAAAGATGTCCAAGTGAGAGGTTTGTCTATCAAAATGATTTTTCCTTGTGAGAATATTCCTTGTTCTTCCTGCATTTTTCTTTGTTTTTTGAGAGAATTATTTTCTTATTTTTGGGCAATTTTCAAGTCTTTATCTAGTGTTTTGTCTCTTACAAAAGACATTTTCCAATTACTTTCTCCATCATTCATTTCTACAATCAGACTTTTATCAGTAAATTCAATTATATTCCAATACCTCTCTTTTTTTTCTGGTTCATACAAGCGAATTTGATTTTCTTCTTCTAAATATTGCCAAAGAACTACCTCTTTTCTTGTATAAACATTGGTATATAAAATCCCTTTTGTGCCTTCATAATTTTTCATTTCGAATTCTACATACATCGAATCTACTTTTAGTTGAATAGTAGAGTCTTGTTGTTTTCGGACTATATCCTGTACGCTTTTTGGAAAACTTTTGATACTTGTTTCTAAAATAGGAGAACTAAGGCTTTTAGCTACCCATTTTCCTTCCAGTTTCTTTGATTCATTCTCACAGCTTGATAAAACAATTAATAAAACAGCGATGAGTATATATTTAGTTTTTTGTAACATAATTACTTTAAAATTATTTGATATAAGTATAAAAAGAAAAAGATAAATTTGAAAATATCAAATTTACCTTTTTATGGTGTAATCATCTAAAATTTAATATTCATTAAATTCCGTGTGCTGTTTCAGCTTTTACTTTTTTCCATGCATCCATTCCTCCATCTAGCTCAATAATACGTTCAAAACCCATTTCTGTTGCTTTTTCTACTGCTTTAGCACTACGTCCACCTGATTTGCAATAAATAAAAAGAGGCTTTTCTTTTTCTAATTTAGCTAATTCTGCTTCAAAAGAATCTCCATTAATATCAATATTTTTTGATTTTGGAATACTTGCTTGTGCAAATTCTTCAGGTGTTCTGACATCAACAAGGTTATAGACGATTAATTGAAGCATCTTTTCATTGAACTGAAAAGCATCAAATTTTTCTATTTTTTGTTTTGAAGTCGTAGCTGTTTGTTCTGCAACTTCTGTATTTGTGGTAGCCTCAGTTGTATCTGTTTTTTTAGTTTCATTACAAGAAGTAAAAGAAATAAATACACTTAAAATAGCAATAATGAAAATTGATTTTTGCATAATTTTTTGAAATCTTAATTCGTGTTGTTGTTTTTTATAAAAACTAACAGTCTTTTTGAAGTAAAAAGACTGTCTCTAAATTTTATTCAAAGTTAGGAAATTCGTTTCATAACAAATTAAAAAATAAATTTAGCTTATACATTTACATGTCTTTCAGCGTGATAGGACGAGCGAACCAATGCACCTGATTCTACATATTTCAAACCACGTTTTAAGCCTTCCTCTCTATAAAAATCAAATACTTCTGGGTGTACATATTCTGTAACTGCAAGATGCATTCTTGTAGGTTGCATGTACTGTCCAATTGTCAGAATATCACAACCATTGTTTACAAGGTCATCCATTGTTTTCAAAACTTCTTCATTGGTTTCTCCCAAACCTACCATAATACCTGTTTTGGTACGCTTTCCGTATTCTTTTGTACGTTTGATTTGTTCCAAACTACGCTCATAACGAGCCTGTGGACGTACACGTTTATACAACCTTGCTACGGTTTCTATATTGTGAGAAACTACCTCCTGTCCTGCCGAAATCATTACCTCTAAGGCTTCCCAGTTTGCTTTTGTATCTGGAATAAGGGTTTCGATGGTTGTTTTTGGAGAGAGTTCTTTGGTAAGTTTTACGGTTTGATGCCAAATTTCTGCCCCTCTGTCTTTGAGTTCATCACGATTTACAGAAGTAATAACGGCATGTTTTACTTTCATAAGACTAATCGCTTCAGCTACTCTTCTTGGCTCGTCGGTATCATATTCAGGTGGTCTTCCTGTCTGAACAGCACAAAAAGAACAACCACGAGTACAGACGTTTCCTAAAATCATAAAAGTTGCTGTACCTGCGCCCCAACATTCACCCATATTCGGACAATTTCCACTTTGGCAAATGGTATGTAATTTATGTTTACTGACAAGTTCATTGACTTGTTTGTAATTATCTCCAACAGGCAAACGGACACGTAACCAGTCAGGTTTTTTGCCATTTAATTCTTCTGGAGTTTGATTTTTTGAATTTATATTTATAACTGGTAATTCTATCATATAGGTAGGAGACCGCTTCCAAGCTGTCTTGATTTATTTCCTTTAAATCTTAAAAATAGGTTCTAATTCCACAACAGCAAACACTTGAAAAGTGTTTGCTACTTAGTACAAAGATACAAAACTTTATACTTTCGTATATTGATAATCTATGGTTTTATTTAGTGTTTCGCCTTCGTAATGACGTTCTCTTATAAGTTTGGAATCTTTAAAAATAGATACTTTTTTAGTAAAAAAACTGTTTATAGAATTTGTTTTTATTTCAGATTTAGCAAACGGACTAACAAAATTTTGATTTATTATTTGCCATAAAGTTCCATCTTGATATACATATTCCAGACTAGAATAAGAAAGTATATTTTCTCCTTCTCTGACTTCAGTTCTGACAAAAATGGGTAGATTTGTTTTTTCTTGATAGGTATAAAAAACTACCGTTTGAGCATTGGTTTGATAGTTAGTATAATGCGTTTTTTGCAACAAAACTTGATTATTTACTTCTTTTGAGTAAGTATAAATTTTGTCTTCTAATGGCTTTTTATCATCTATAAAAACTACTTCTTTTATTCTCTGACGTGTAGTTTCATCAAAATAAGTGATATATTTTTTATGTGCAGGATTTTCTGTTTTTTTATTTCCCCTAAAAATAAAATCTAAAGTAGGTGTTATTTTGCCATCTTTTGTTTGCTCATAAAAATCAACAACTTGCTTTCCAAAAAGACTATCAAAGGCTGTGTAAGAATACAAAATTCGTCTTACCAATTCTTTATTGTGATAAATTTTTTCTTCTGTAATTTTACCTCTTTCATCTTTGTAAGAAATTCGTTTCTGTTCTCCCCAAACTGGATGCGTAATTGTCGTAGTTGGTTCTGAACCATAGGTATAATTTACTTTTACAACTCCTTCTGTTGTATAAACATCAAGTCTTTTTAGACGAGCAAGTGTATCATAAATATAATTCGTTTTGAGGTCTTGCAAAGGTTCTTCAACACTCATTAGCCTTCCTTGATTATCGTAATTATGGACGCTATGTTTTTGAGAGGCTTTATCAGCCGTTGTGGTTTGCCAAGCAGTAATTTGATTTTGGGCAAAAACCTTTGATGTAAAAAATGAAGTACTTATTAATGAGACGGCAAAAAATAAATTGAATGTACGCATAAGTTGATAAAGTTAAATTTGACTTTTCCTATCTGTTTTTACTTAAACGTATAAAGACAGTATTTTGATATGATTTTTTTCAGAAGTAAAAATTAAGGAAAAGAAGACCCTGTTTTGATAAATCTTTTCCTTTTTTCATGTTTTATTGACTTATAATTCTATCAAAAAAGCCATTGTGTCCACGCCATCAGCATAATCCCACACTTTTGGAAACTGCGCCTGTCCGAAGTCAATACTATTTTCAAACCAAGCATTTGCAGAAGCTACTACTTGAATTTGCTCTTCCTTTTCTTTGATAGTTTGTTTTACATCTTCTATCTTTTGATAGATTTCATAATATAAAACTCCAGTAGGAGAAGAAATAGAAGTATCTTTGGTAAGTAAAACATTGAAAGCATCAAAGTGATGAATCTGTTCCATTAAATAAATCGCTTTATAATAATCATAATTATTAGCATATTTATTATGATTTTTCATAGAATTCCATTGCAAATATACCGTATCTAAAAATTTCCCAAAATCATATCCTTCAGGCACATAAAGTTTTGAAACATTACGACAACCCAAACCAAAATACTGAAAAATATCTATGGATAATCTTTCTAACTCTTCTTGGGTTTCATCTCCTTTTATAACAGCAACTGATGAGCGATTTTTACGGATGATGCTTGGATATTTTCCAAAATAATATTCAAAATAACGTGCAGAGTTGTTGCTACCTGTTGCAATATATGCGTCAGCTCCTTTGAGATTTGGACGAGGAGAAATATTTTTTTTAAATTCTGGTTCTACTTCAAAAGCCCATTCTATTAGTTTTTCTATCAAAACTGTATCTTTTTGACTTGGCTTTATCCAGACCTTATGTCCACTCAAAATGACTGAAAGTATATCATGAAAGCCTACATAAGGAATATTTCCTGCTGGAATTAGTCCTACATTTTTGGTAGGAATATCTATTCCAATGTTATCTAATTTGTTTGTATCATAATTCTTGAGCCATTCTTCTAAACTTTCTTTTGTAAGCATACTACGAATGGAAGCTAATGCAAACTCAGTATTTTCAGGTGTAAACCAATTATTATGAATATATGCTTGATGAAAAATGGGTTGTTTTTCTTTTTTTGAAAGAGAATCTATGAAATTACCTAAAGCAATTAGGGCTGCTTTGCGATGAGAAAGTGTCATTACTAATACAGAAAAATAGTGTATATAAATTTGGAATAGGCTGCAAAGGTATGAAATAAAGACAGAAAATGATAAAGAATGATTTTAATAGAAGTATATTGAGCTTATTTTCTAATAAAACGCAAAAATCCCATTTGAATAATCAAATGGGATTTTTTTAAATTCTTCTTAATCTAAAATTATTTCTAATTAAGATTATAGAGCGAAGCCTAAACCTACCATGAAAGCTACATCGCTAAGATGACCTTTATCTACAGTAGATAATACATTATTTCTATATCCAGCTTGTGCATCAATAGTTCTTGTGATACCGTGACGGTAACGAGCATCTAACAAGAGAGTAGCAAATTTTACATCAAACTGTAAACCTGTACCTACTACTACACCAAAATCATGAGGAACAAATGCGTTAGTTACGTCATAAGTTTTATCAATTTTAGCAGTTGGTAATACAGCAGACTGTCCTGTAATACGTTGATACGTATATGCATTCAAGTTGTAAGATGGTCCGATGTAAAAACGTGGATGATATACAGAAAGAACAGGAATACGTACATTCAAAAGAGCATTTGCTTGGAAATTGTTAGCACGGAATGTATTTGTGCTACCATCACCTCCATAAAGAGTAAAAGCATTTTGTGTCCAGCCTAATTCTAATTCTGCGCCAATCCACTTAGTGAAATTGTAGCGTCCAAATACGTGAATCTGAGGAGCAAATTCTTTTTGTCCAGCTTCAGAAGTGAAATACTCTGTTCCACCAGAAGTACGGATGTCAGAAAGATTGATGCCAGACTTAAAGCCGATCATTAATTTAGATTCTGAAGATGTTTCAGCTGAGGCATCTTCTTGAGCGAAGGCTGCACCTGAAGTTAATACAACTGCAAATACTGCAGTAGCGATAGCACGGATTGAACGTTTCAAAGAGAATTCAATGTTAAAGGGTACTTTCATAATTTAAAAGGTTGTTGTTGTAAGATAACGGATTTTGTTCGAAAAAAGTAAATTTTCTCCAAAATAGAAAACTTTGCTGCAAAGGAAAGCATTTTTTTTTAATTTCTTGCAAATTTTATTCAATTATTTTACAGAACAAAACTATTAAGTTCTATTTTGGTTATGAATCTTCGGTTTTTTAGCTCAAAATATGGCTAATTAATACCAAAGAAACACAGTCCGATTAATAGGTTAATTTACATAAAATAATAAGATAATAAAAATTTAACAAGATAAAGATGTTTTTCTTTACATTGTTTTACTCTTAAAAGATTTTTTTAAGAAAATTTCATCAAAACACGAATAGCCTATTTTCAGTTCGTTATTGTTAAGAATGATTTTCCCAAAACATTTTATTTCTTCTAGAATTTCTATTAGAAATTGGTTAAAAAATAAATTTGAACCCAAAATTACTAAAAATTATAGACAAAACTAACTCTATTTCAATAGTAAATTATTTTTTTCGATAAAAAGTTGATATTTAGGAGTATATGTTTTAAAATCCACGATATATTTTGTGAATAGATGTACAGAATCTTGATTAAAAATAAAAACTATTACTTATTTAGGCAAGATTACTAAGACTATACGTAGATAGTATCTTTCTAGTTGCTTTATCAATCAACTTTTCTCACCCTATTTTCTCTCCTTTTATTACTTTTCTTATAGAACAGTAATGATGTTAAATAATTAATCTAAAGAAGCCCAAACTTCTTTTTCTATTTTTTCACCTCTTTGTTCTGCTTGTTCAAAGTAATACTTAGCTTCTGACTTTTGTTTTTTAGCCAAATAAATCTCTCCTAATAATTTATATCCTTGAGCATCTTTTGGATAAATAGTTATATACTGATTCAAATATAATATCGCTTCTCCTAAATTGGCTGTCGGAATCAAATTATCTTTGTGCATGATGGCTAAATATTTCAAAACTTGAGGTTCTTTTTTAGAAGAAACTTTCTGAAAGTGAATATAGGCAGCTTCATTATTTTTGATATTCCATTGTTTTACGCCTTCTTCAAAATGATTGATTGTTAGTACTTCATTTTTAGTAGAATGATTTGCGTTGCTAGTCAATCTAATATTTTCTCTTGCTTCTTGACTTTGTTTGTTTTCTAACCAATTTAAAGCTATTGTATTGTTTTGTCTAGCTGCTTGTTCATAATATACGATGGCTAACGAATTATTTTTTTCTATAATTTGCCCTTCTTCATAAGTCTTTGCTAAAAGTAATTGAGCTTCTACAAAATTATTAGTGGCAGACTTTTCAAGCCAATATTTTGCTTTTATCCAATTAGGCTTTGCATTTGATTTGGTATCCAAATACATTGCTCCAAGCTCGTATTGTGCATTTGCATCGTTATTCATGGCTAAATAAAAACGATAAGTAGGCAAATCTGAAGGCAACCAACGTTTTGCATCTATGCGCTCCAATGCTTCTCCAGCACGAGGATATTTCCCTCCCCAAGCTTGTAAATAACAACGAGCAGCTTGTTCCATATTTTGCTCTACTCCACTTCCTTTTTCATACAAATTTCCCAAACGAAAAGCAGCCTGTGCATTTCCTTGTTCTAAAGCACGTTGATACAAATCAGCGGCCTTCAAAAAATCTACTTTTGTTCCTATTCCAAGCTCATAAAACTGTGCTAATGCCACTTGTGCAGAATCATAACCTAAGTCAGCCGATTGTTGATATAATTGAAACGCTTTTTCGTAATGTGCTATCGTAGAAGCACTTTTTTCTTGTTCTTTTCCCAATCTGTACGCAACTGTTGCATCATTTTCTTGTATATTTTGAGCAAAAGAAGAAAAGGTAATAAGGAGAGTTGTAAGTATGGTGGTTATCATAGTAGTAATAAGTGCTATATTTTTTTTATCAAGTTGTTTTTTTTCTGATTTAGACATATTATGATTCATTTAAAATAAAACTATTGTATATTATTTTTTTCAAAAAAACAATTAATTAGTTAATTTATTAATATGAATAGCCAAAATTGATGCCTTGATTTACTTTAAATACGTACAATTACGTATATAGTTAGATTTTTCCGATTAAAACATTCTTTATCTCGGTCAGTAGTATATTAAACTAGATGAATTTTTCATGCTCCCAACTAAGTCAACATATATTTTTTTTGTTTAACATTACTCCGTAAACTTTAAGTAAATTTGCCTGAATTATAACACAAAGATAGATTTTATTAGCTCTATTTAAAAGTAATACTATTTTCTTTTTTTATTAAAAATACTTACCTTTGCGTTCTTTTTGCGCTATGGAGTTTGCATACCTTCGCCGTATTCTTTTACATTCTAAATTACGAAATCAAAATGCCTACTATATCTTCGTCATCTTTCTCAAAGCTATCTAAGCCTGTTTCGAAGCAAACTAGGCAAAACAAATCATCCCTTCCTATCATGGAAGCTTTTTACACTCTACAAGGCGAAGGCGTTTTTACAGGACACGCAGCCTATTTTATACGTTTGGGGGGATGTGATGTTGGTTGTTTTTGGTGTGATGTAAAAGAATCTTGGGACAAAGAAGCGCATCCACAACAAAGTATTTCTCAGATTGTAAAAGAAGCTAGTTCGTTTCCTGCTCGTTTGGCAATTATTACAGGAGGAGAGCCTCTCATGCACGATTTGGACGAACTTACAGCAGCATTAAAGAAAGAAGGATTTAGAGTACATATCGAAACCTCAGGAGCGCATCCACTTTCAGGAACTTTAGATTGGATTACACTTTCTCCTAAGAGATTTAAAAAACCCGTAGAGGATATTTATCAGAAAGCTCACGAACTCAAAATGGTTATTTATGCGCTTAGTGATTTGGAATGGGCGCAAGAAGAAGCAAAAAAAGTTTCTGATTCTTGTAAATTACTCATTCAACCTGAATGGAGCAAGAGTAGTAAAAATTTACCTATTTTGATAGAATTTGTAAAAGAAAATCCAAGATGGCAAGTTTCTCTACAAACTCATAAATTTATGGATATTCCTTAATAGAATTGACTGATATAATTAGTAAATTAAAAAAGTAGGGAACACAAAACAAAATTATTCGTTCTATACTAAAAATAGAATACCTATTTTGTCGGTCTTATGGTTTAAAAATCTAATCCTCTACATATGCCTAATTATTCTTGTCTCATTAGTTTACTCTTTTCAAACATATTTTTCTTTACTTCTACTTTTGCAAAGGCTCAACTTCTTTGGGAAATAAGTGGAAATAATCTAAAACAAAAATCATATCTCTTCGGAACTGTTCATGTTGGCGATGAAAGAGTTATTGATTATGCTTCAAATATTTATCCCTATATGGATAATTCATTAACGGTAGCAGGAGAACTAGATTTGAACTTTATGACTTCTATTATGGCAATTACTTATGTGATGTCGCCACGAGATTCGACACTTTCAAAACTACTTACAAAAGAAGAATATCAAGAAATACAGCCTTATTTATCCGAAAAAATAGGCGAATTAGCTCCTTTTTTGGATATGGTGCGTCCTGTTTTTATAATGGCAATGTTGCAAGAAAAAGAGCAAGAAGAATATGCTAAACTGGCAGAAAAAACAGAGGATGCAAAACTAGAAAAATTTCCTGCCTTGGATATGTATCTACAAAACAGAGCAAGAGAAAACGAACAAACTGTAATCGGATTAGAAACTGTAAAAGAACAAATGAGCGCACTCAATTCTACACCAATCAATGAACAAGCAAAAGAACTTTATAATTATGTTATAGAAAAAAATAATGCTCAAAATAATAATCAAGATTCGGTAAAAGTAGAAAAAAATGATACTACTTTAGTAAAAACAGACGTTTCTCCCAACTCAATGGAAAAATTGATTTCACTTTATTTGAGTGAAAATATAGAACTTTTACACGACCAAATTTCAAATGAATTTGAAAAAGAAGCCTATCAAGCACTTATTGTCAGAAGAAATATTCAGATGGTAAAACGAATGGAAGAAGAAATGAAAAAAGAACTCACAAAAAAAAATAAGAGAAGTAAAAAGAATACTATTTTTGCAGCCGTTGGAGCTGGACATTTGGGAGGAAAAGATGGCATGATAAATTTATTAAAAGAGGCTGGTTATACACTCAAACCCATTTTTTTTAATAAAAAAGAGTAGTTTTTACAGAATCAACTTCGCTCTTCGAATTATATCATTTCCACAATTATTTTCGCTCTTCCGACTTTTAGCAAAACACC
>DAIUBX010000038.1:0-1576 GCA_036846465.1 Bernardetia sp. | reverse complement strand
TCCTCTATTTTTTTAGGGGCGCAACTATCTGGTATTGAATACGTCAAAAGCCTTTGATTAATGTCTTCAAATATGTCTTTTCTGTTAATTAATGAATTATTGGAGGGAAAGATATCATTTCCAAAATTATTTTCGCTCTTCCGACTTTTAGCAAAACACCGTTTTATAATTTTGCTAAATTGTCGGAAGAGCTATTTTTATTCTTTTAAAAGGGAATTAAAAAACCTTCATTCTTTAAGAATTTTCTTAAAAAGTGAAGGTTTTATGTTTCTATTTTTGTCTATAAAAAGTGAAATTTGATTTAAAATTCAATATCAATTTTTCTGTTTTGTCCTAAACCTGCGTTATCATTGAAGGGCGCAAAGACATGAAGTTCTCCATTTACATAACGAGCTTCAATTCTATTCGAATCTACATGAGGCAGAATTGGAAAAGCTTGTATAAAACGAGGAACACCTTCAAATTCGCTAATTTTGACCAAAGACATGATAATTAAATGTCCTTGATTCACTTCTATTTTGTATGAATTTGGTTTTACAGATGCTGCTGTCAAACGAAGTAAATACCCATTATTTTCTTCTGAAAGAAACATTTTTGTAGGTACAGTTCCTCCACTAGCTATATTTTCGGCTTGTGATTGTAAAGCTAGTTTTTTGGTTAAGGTTTTATCTATTGTCATCATAACTGATATATTTTTAGTGCTTTTATTAAAATAGCTTATTGTCTAATGTTGGTTGATTTGCTTAGAATATACTCAAAACTTAAACCAATTTTTATTTTACTTTAAACAACTCAAATAAACTTAAAAAGATACTTTTTATTAATCAAAAAAAACTAAAATAAATTAAAATTAAACACATAACTATTTAACAAATGCCAAAAAGTCAGTTTAAAATAAAAATAAAACTTCGAACTGACTTTTTAACAGTATAAATTCAAAAATATTTATTTTTGATTATTGAACGACTATTTTACGAACTGCAACAGGGTTTTGATTATCAAAAAGAGTAACAAAATAAGTTCCTTTTGCCCATTTTGAAGTCATTATAGATTCATTTACAGCTTTATTTTCAATCATTTTTCTACCCAAAACATCAGTAACATTTACTGTATAGTTTTTTAGATTTTCTAATTGATAAACAAAACGTAAATTATCTGAGATAGGATTTGATGCAATTTTGAAGTAATTATTTGTACCCAAATTATCTTCTATTCCTGTTACTTCTGATAGTTTTGATACTCTCAATCTATATTGTTCTGATGTAAAATCATCATTTAATCTTCCTAGTCTATAGACAATCAAATACATTTCATTACTTGGATTTGCATTTGTTACTTCAATTTTGGCAACACCTCCAACACTAGGGTAATTTTTGATTACTTGTACCTGTCCATTAGATTGAGAACTCACAAACTGAACTCCTATTTCCTTTCCTGAAGCATTACTAGGTGTAATTTCTACTTTAAACTCTTCTTCTTGGGTGTTCAATTTTATATAATCTGCTGAAAAACGCATCAAACGACTATTTCCTTGAGAAGTACTATTCCATGTAACGCCTGAGCCTGAAAAATTTAG
>DAIUBX010000037.1:0-11530 GCA_036846465.1 Bernardetia sp. | reverse complement strand
ATTTTTATCTCCATACGTAATTGCGAAAAAAGCATGTGAACCAAGCATTAGTTTTTCGTCATCAGATAATTTTAACTCTGCATTTTTTGTGTGTACATAACTTGGTAAATTATCCAAATCAAAAGAAAGTATCGTTTCATTTCCCATCGAAACAGAAAGCGTATCAATCGTAATGATGCTATATTCTAAACGAATTTCTAGTTTATGAATGCCTTTTGAAAGCGAAATTAAATGGTCTTCATATGTATTTGCATCTGCTAAATATGCCAAACTATCATCAATTTTTATCCACGCAATATCTTTATAATCTCCATTTGTAAAGAAAAACGGAAATAATGCGCCTGTTTTTGGGCTGTGATTTCTGTCAAAAGATTCTGTCAAAAAGTTAATTCTGTCTGTTTCTGCATTTACATTTTTGAGTTTGGTTTGTAAAGAATCGTATAGATTTTGATACGGAATAGAAAGCCTAAAACCCTCTTTTTGAGGAAAAATAAAATTATAATAGGCAATAGAATCTAACCCAAAACGATTTTTCCACTCTTGATAATAACCTAATTTTTGTTCTCTTATTTGTTGATTTTTGAATTGAATATCAGCTAATTTTTTCTTTGTCTTGAACCTAAAACGGCTTTTTTGAGAATTAGAAAAGTTTATTCTTGCATAATCATCAAATTTTCCATTGGTTGCCAAAACGGTAAGGTCAGCATTTTTGACAGGACGTTTTTTGTAATCTGTAACGGTTACATTTATTTTTTCTTTGAAAGATGGCGAAGTTATAAGTGGCGCATCAAGCGAAACAAAAAGCTGTTTTCGGTTGCGTAAAAAAACTTCTTTATTGTAAGAAGTTTTTCCTGCAAAAGTGTTGGCAGTTTGTAAAGTATAGATTTTTTTGTGTTTGTCTTTGATAGCAATTCGAATAACAGAAGAAGAATCTGCCTTTTTTTCTATCAAATTATTCTTACAAAAAAGACTATAACGAACAAAAGATTTAAACGGATTTTGAATGGTCATAATCAAAGAATCTTGTAAATAATAGCCTTCTACATCTAAACTATTCGGAATACTGACTTCTTGTGTCAGAAAATTATAGTCGTTATTTTTATCAAAATTCAATTCTGAATCTACATCTACCCAAAAACTAAAACGATGATAGATTGCATTTACTTTTTCTTTAAAGGGAAACTCTATGCTATCTTTTTTTATGGTTTGATGACCAAAATTATCTGTAAAATACCTATAAACGATACCTTTTTTGGAAACCGTATCTTTTCCTTCTCTATAAACGGCATACACAAAACCATCTTCAAAACGAGCTTCTATATTTGGTTTTTTGGTAAAATACTCATAATTGACTAAAAGCGTTTTTTCCAATCTTTCGTTATTAGAGTTGTGTAAAACGGCTTTTATGTCATAAATTAAATCAGCAGCAGGAAAAATAGAATCTGGAATATGAATCAGTGTTTCTCCAAAAGGCTCTAAGTTTTGTTCATGTTTCCACGTAATTTGATTTTCAGTAATGGAAGGTTCGTAAGTAGTTTTGAGGTATTTTGTAGTCAATTCTATTTTTACTTGTCCGTCCAAAACGTTGAGATTATTAAAATCTTTTGCCGTAATTCGAAGCGAAAAAGGCGTATTTCTGAATTGACTTTTATCAGTCGTTTCTACTTCAAAACTCTTTATTTCTGGTAAAATATAATCTTGATAATCGATGCTTTGTGAAATAAGAATTTCTCCTTTTTTATCTTTTAAAATGATTCCTGCAAAATTTCCTAGTTTGAGTTTTAGAGAATCTGCCAAAATAAATTCACTTTCAAAACCTCCTTTTCGATAGGCTTTTATGGTATGCAATTTTTTGTAGATATTTCTGTCAGTCGCAATAAAAACATCAATTTCATTATCTGAAATCGGTTTTCCTCTTTTATTGACTAAATAAGTTTTGAAACGAAGCGTATCTAATGGACGGTATTTTAGTTTGTCAGTTACGATATAACCATTTCCATTATTTCTCTGTCCATTAAAATTAGGATATTCATTTGAATTATAATCATCGTCATAATCGCTTTCATAGTCTTTTGTGAAAATTTTGAGAAAAAAACGTACAATTCCCAATTCTTCGGCATATCCATATTGGATAACTTCTACTATTTTTTTGACTTGACGATACGGCACTATCCAAAAATATTTGATAGGAAAACTATAAGCTACTTTTTTAAAAAAAGGACGTTTATAATGATAATGCTGATTGGTTTGTCTTTGAGCGAGTAAATGCCAAGTCTGTCCAGCATACTCAATTTCTATATTTGCCGTTTTTTTTCTGTTAGGAAGTGTATAACTTTTTAATTTTTTATTGTAGGAAAGCGTCTGATTATTCAGTTTTATTTTTAAATCTTGAAGTTCATTTCCCAGCGAATCATAAACGATAATCCAAGCCCGTTTTGCATTGCTTTGTAAGACTACATTTAAAGGTGCAACGGTTGTTAGTTTTACTTTCAAGATTTCTTTTTCTGTCCAAACGGTCAAATAATAGCCATATTCCATTGTTTCAAAAATATCAACCGAATTTAATCTATCCGTTTCGACAGAATCGACAAGAGTCATAAAACTATTTAAGTCTGTTTTGTTTTTGTCTAAAAGGTCGATAATATCTTTGTTTTGAAATACTTTTTTGCCGTCTTTGAGTTTGTAAATGAGCGCAAACTGACTTTCTGTTGAGCTAGTTGGAAGGTAGGAGTTTTTTGTAGCTGGATTGTTTTGAGAAAAAGTAGAAGAAACAGAAATGCAAAAGAGAAGAAGTAAGAAGTAGATTTTTTTCATAGTGAGTATTTTTTTGTTTTAGTTTTGTTGGAATTACTCTCTATTCGTAAAAAAAGACAAAAGTGTTGCAAAAAGTGTTAAATTGGAGAATTAAACCAAAATAAATGAATTTATGATTTTAGAACTTTTAAATCTCAATACTTTGGTTCTTTATGAATTTGATTGCAACTTCTATTTTAATTTGGTCTGTACTGAAAGTCTGACCAAATTAAAATAATCATTCTCATTTGAAATGGCTTATTTTGTCCAAGTCAGACCTAAAGGTACAGACTTGAACAAAATATAAGATATTATTTGCAACTAAAATCAGATGAAACCAATATTTTTAATTTTAGAACTTTCGTAAAATATTTTTTTAAAATGATTGACACAACACAAGAAATTGCGAACAAACAGGTAGAAATATTCTTAGTTAAAAGTCCAAAAGAAAGAATAATTATTGGAATGAGTATGCTTGAAATGGGAAGAACAATCGTTGAAAGCAGTATCAAAAAAAATTACCCTAACTTATCGGATTTAGACTTAAAAATAGAGGTTTTCAAAAGGTATTATGATACTACATTTAACGATAAAGAATTGCAAGAAATAATTTATTCGATGACAGAATATTATAAATCAAAGGACTAAAAATTAATGAAACAAAAGAGAAAAACAACCAATTACAAAATTTACAATAAATCCTGTTACGGACTAAAACCATTAAAAGATAATTCTATTGATGCGCTTGTTACTGACCCACCTTATGGAATTTCGTATCAAAATAATTATTGGGATAAAGATTTGCCAAAACGTGAAATTTGGGAAGATTCTTTGCGTGTTTTGAAGGACGGTTCTTTTGGTTTGGTATTTTCTTCTGTTCGTTTGATGCACCGTTTGATGGTAGATTTGGAAGATAGTGGTTTTATTATAAAAGATGTTTTGTTTTGGGTTTTCCTTAATGGAATGCCAAAAAGTAGAGATGTTTCATTGGATATTGACAAAGAATTAGGAGTAGAAAGTAAGGAAATAGGAAATTATAAATACGTACAGGGCTACAAAAAAGGTGGTTCTTATAGTTATAAAAAAGGAAAAACAAAATACAAAGCTGTTTCAGAATTAGGACAGAAATACAAAGGTGCAGGATTGGGAGTAAAACCAGCTTATGAACCTATTATTTTGATTCAAAAACCAATAGAAAAAGGAATAAAAGTAGCTCAAAATATCATCAAAACAGGAACAGGCGCATTAAATTTAGAAGAAACACGTATTCCACTAGCAGAAGATGAGTTAGCAGTAGGACACAATCCACATCCAAAAGGAAGAGTTACCTCAAATATTTTGCGAGTAGAAGAACATGAAGATGGTTATGATAAATTTTTTGTAGTTCCAAAGGTTCGCCAAAAGGTACAAGATTTTAATACACACCCTACTTTAAAACCAGTAGAATTGATGCACCATTTAATAAAATTGATTAGTTTTGAAAATCAAATTATTCTTGACCCTTTTATGGGAAGTGGTTCGACAGGCGTAGCAAGTCTAGAATTACAAAGACAGTTTAAAGGTTTTGAACTTGAAAAAGAATATTTTGAAATTTCTAAAAAACGTCTTCAAATCGTATCACAGACTTCCTAGTTTGTGCAAAAATAAATACAAACACGCTAAAGCGTATTCTACAAAAAACTATGCTTTTACATCATTTATTGCATCATTATAAAGTTATTTTGGGTTCGCAGTCGCCACGTCGCAAACAGCTTTTGTCTTCTATGGATATAGAATTCGAACAGCGTGTAAAAGACGTTGAAGAGGATATTTTACCCGAATGGGAAACTAAAGAAGTGGCTCAAAAACTAGCTGAACGAAAAGCCTTAGCACAACAAAAGGATTTAAAAGAGAATGATTCAGATTTTTTGAATGAAGTTTTGATTACTTCTGATACCATTGTGGTTATTGAAGATAAAATCTTGAATAAACCTCAAAATAGATTTGAAGCTAAAGAAATGTTAGAGCTTTTGTCTGGAAAAAAACATTTGGTTATTACGGGTGTCTGTATTTGTACAAAATCTAAATTGCATAGCTTTTCAGATGAAACAGAGGTGTTTTTTAAAGAATTAAGCCAAAATGAAATTGATTATTATATCCAAAAATACAAGCCTTTTGATAAAGCAGGTTCGTATGGAGCGCAAGAATGGCTCGGAATGATAGGCATTGAAAAAATAAATGGAAGTTATTTTACTGTTATGGGTTTGCCTGTACAAAAATTGTATGAAGAATGGGTAAAGTTTTTGACCTAAATGGAAAATCTTCGTATTATCTATTTTTTCAAATGCCTTCAAAATCAATGAATTGACTCACTATTTCATATTTACTCATTTGCTGATATTTTATTTTTACTAACTTTCAAGTAAAAAGACACAGTTAATCTACTTCACTATTATAAAAAGGATTAATTATTTTTAATATTACAAGAAAATGCAAAAATGAAATTACTTGTAAAAAAAGTAATAAAAATAAATAGAATGAAATTGTAAATTTATCATATATCAACACATTATCATAATCAAATAAAAAAATAAAATTTGCAAAAAATAAGAAAATAAACGAATTTGCATGATAGAATGGTAGTCTTAGATGTGGCTATCTTAAAAATATCCTATTTGTTACTTTTATAATAATTAAAATATGCCTTTCCGAAACCTACTAAGCAGTTTGGTAGGAATGTGTGTGTGCATTTTTTTAGTGTTTTTTATGCCTCTTTCGTATGCTTATTCCCAACATCATACACTTACAGGTTCAAATCCACTAAACAACACCTTCCAAAATGCCATTGCTCTTTTTGAACAGCAACATTACGAGGCTGCTCAAAAAACTTTCTTATCTTACTTGACTTCTACCAATTCTTCTGTTTCTTCTCAGAATGAATCTAGTCAAGAATTAGAAGCAACTTATTATCTACGATTGTGTGAATTATACCTCAAAAAATCGTATGCAGAACGAAATAGTATTGAGTTTATTGCTCAGTATGAAAAAACGCTGTATGCCGACAATCTTAAACTTGCTTTAGCAAATTCTTTTTATGAAGAGGGAAACTATCGCAGAGCAGCTTATTATTTTGCTCCTTTAGAAAAATCTCGTCCTACCGAAAAAGAAGATCTAGAAATTAATTTTCGTTTAGCGTATTCGTATTTCAAAATTGGTAGGACTAAAGAGGCATTGCGTACTTTTTCTTCTCTGCAATCTAAAAATAATGAGTATTATGCCCAAGCAAGTTATTATGTTGGCTTTATTAATTACGAATTAGGAAGTTTTCAACAAGCCATTACAAATTTACATAAAGCAAAGGCAGATAAAAAATATACAGAAAGTGCAAACAAACTGATTGCTAAATCTTATTATTCTTTAGAAGAATGTAAAAAATTGAGTGATTTTCTTTCTTCTATTGCCAATGAAAAACACGATGTTGAGCTTTTTTATTATGCTGCTCAATGTGCATACCTTAAAAAAGAATTTGATTTGGCGTATGAGTGGTTTGGTCGTTATAAAAGAAATAGCAAACAGCTTTCAGATTCTGTCGCTTATCAATATCTGAATACGCTTTATGAAACAGAAAATTATGATGAGTTTTTAGATTATGAAAGTTCATCTCTTGCAGGAGGTAGTTTTTATTCTTCTGTTTTATTGATGAAAGCAAGTATTTATGAAAAACAAAATAATTACAAAAAAGCAGCTTCTACGTATGATGAGTTAGCAGCCTTCAATCCTTCAGATGCCGAAAAAGCCTATTATTCCAAACTCAAAAATCTTTATTTGTCAGAAGAATATGATTTTCTGATTACTGAAAGCAAGAAGTTTGAAAATGAGTTTGCTCAAAGTCCATATCTTCCAGAAGTAATTCTATTTACTGCTAATGCACTAGCTAAAAGCCAAGATGCACAAACAGCAATGGCGTATTTAAAGGCTAGAGACTCTAAAAATATAAATCAGAGTCAAGATCAAATTAGAAAAATGTATATTCATTTGGCTTTACAGTCTATCAAAGAACTGTTCAATCAGTCTTCTTACGATAAAATGAACCAAGTAATGAGTCAACTCAAAAATGATGTTCAACTGAATGACTCACTTCAAAATTTCACGAATTTCTATACAGCAGAAGCACTTTTACAAACTCAAAAAGTAACAGAAGCAGAAAGCTATTATAAGAAAATTCCTTCTTCCAGTCGTTTTTATGCTGATGCAAAATATGGAATGGGAGTTATCAATTTTAATAAAGCTGATTATAGTAGTGTAGCCAAACAAAATGCGCTTATTTTATTAGAAGAATATTTATCTACTCCAACAGGAATTATAAGAGGAAAAGCAGTAGATGCTCTGACTCGTGTAGCAACAATTTATGCTGTAAATAAACGCTACAAAGAAGCAGAAGTTAATTTTATGAAAGCCTTGAATTTGGGAGATTCTGAAACAGAATATATCAACTATTCTTTGGGGCAAATTTATTTTGTTCTGAATGATTATGAAAAAGCTACGCTTCAATTTGATAAGGTAATGCAAACGCCTAATTCTGTATATGCTCAATATTCACAGTTTAAAAAAGGTAAGATTTACGAAAATCAGAATAGAAATGATAAGGTAATTTCGCTCATGAGTGATTTTATCAAAAAGTATCCTCAAAGCACAAAACTTGCAGAAGCTCTCATGACACGTGGAAATGCATGGGATAAACTAAGACAAGAAAAAAATGCTATTGATGATTTTTCAGCTATTATTGTAAATCATCCTGCAACACCTGAAGCTACAACGGCTTTGGATATTTTGGAAGGATATAATGATGTTGGTAATCTACAAGAGCTACGAAATATATATGCTAGTCATAACTCAAATTATAGTCCTAATGCTATTGCTAACACAACAAATTCTACTATCACAGAGGGAATTCAGAAAGAATTGGATAAAGGACTCAAACTCTACAAAAACAATGAGTTTTCGGGTGCAATAGCTGTTTTTAGAGATATTATAGGTAAAAATGAAATTGCAGGAACTCCTTATTACGATGTCATCTATTATAATCTAGGCAAAAGCTACCAACATTATGGAGACAATAATCAAGCGATAAGTAATTTGCAGCGAGTGGGAGGGCAGCAACAAGTAGAAGCACTTTTAGATATGGGCGATATCGAATTTGACAGAGAAAATTATAATAGTGCAATTACACATTATCAAAGTTTGGCAAAAGTTGCTCCTAATGATGCAAAACGTGTAATGGCTTGGGAAAAACTTACCAAAACCTATTGTATGCAAGAAGATTTTGCAACAGCAAATGATTATTTGGCTATTATTCGCAACAAAAAAGCACAAGCAAATAGTGATTTTGTGCGTTTGTATGAAAACAAAATTTTGGCAGGGCAGCAACAAGTAGATGAAGCTATTGAAGGATTCTCAAAATTAGGAAATGACAGACAAGCCAACCGAAAATATGCTTCAGAAGCTATTTTAGAATTGGCTAAATTGATGCACACTATTGGAGATGATTCAAGCGCAAAATCAATTCTGAAAGATTTGAGAAATCAATTTGCAGAACAGAAAGAGACACAACAGAAAGCAAACAAATTAGCATTGCTGTTGAATTAAAAAGAAGCCCTAAAATATTCTTGAATAATTTGCTGTTGGTGTAATAACTACAACAAATGTATTTGAAATTCTATCCTAAATATAAAAAATAGCTTTCTTCCAAAATGAAAAAAACAGCTACAAAAATTTTATCAATTTATTTTTTTATCCATCTTCTGACGGTTTTTTTATCAGATTTTGGACAAAAAGCCTTTGCACAAACTCAAAAAGCAGAATTGGAGCAAAAAAAACTTGATGTAAATAAAACCAATGAGTTTGAATTAATATCAAAACCACCCATCAAAACAAATGCTGAAATTACTCCACTTCCAGCCTTAACTGTTGCAAAAGATGAAGAGGTTGATTTTAGTGAAACAATGAGTTTTAACAGACTTACCTTTAGAGAAATACCAAACGAACTTGCTCCAACGATTCCGAAAGAAATGTTAGGGAATTATGTAAAGGCAGGTTTTGGAAACTATATTACGCCTTATTTTGAAGGTTTTTATAGTCGTGATTTTAATGAGAAAAATAAATATGGTGTTTTTGCTCGTCATATTTCCTCTATGAATGGTGCTGTGGACGGCAAAAATTCAGGGTATGGAAACTCAAATGTATTGCTCTTTTCTGAACACACAAAAAATCGTTTCGTGCTAGGTTCTTCTATCAATTATAACGTAGAAAGAATCCATTATTATGGATATAATCAAGATGTAGAAATACCTAACAAGAAAGATATTCAACAAATCTATCACAGACTAGAAACTAAACTTGATTTGTCGTCACTTCCTCAAACAGATGAGTTTGGAGATTCTAGTGCTGATAAACTAGATTATAAAGTGTCTTTAGGTTTTAATTATTTTGACGCTAGGGATAATGTAAGTGAATGGCAAGTTCCTGTTTTGAGTGAAATTTCATATTCTATTTCTGAAAAGTCAAAAATAAAAATTGATGCAGAATTTCATCAGACTCAACAAAAAAGTAATTTTCTAAGTGCAGATAATCAGACTATCAAACTTATAAACGATAGAACGTTAGCTAGTTTTGCTCCTACTTTAAATTATTCTAGCGACAACTTAACTTTGAATATTGGGGCAGGAATGGCGTATAGCTCCGACTCTCTTTTAGAAAATTCAACTGGAAATAAATTATTTTTCTATCCTGCTATTGATTTTTCATATCAACTTTCTAAGGATAAACTTTGGATTTTGGGAGAAATAAGTGGAGGCGTAAAACCACAGTTTTTGAGAATGCTAACGGTTCAGAATCCTTTTTTGGCTTCTGTGCAGCCTCTTAGCCATACATTTTCACAGGTAGATGCAAGTTTTGGAGTTCAGGCAAAAATTAATAAAAGTATAAAAGCAAATGCAGAAGTTGGTTTTGCGATGTACGATAATATGCCATTTTTTGCTCCTTCTGTTGCTGATTCTTCACAATTTGGTGTGTTGTATGATAAAGTAAATGTTCTTCGTTTGGGAGTTTCTTCTTCTTATCAAAAAAATAATTTGAATGTTCGTTTTTCTGCTAACTATTTTGGTTACTCACTTACAGATTTAGAAATTGCTCATCATCGTCCAAACTTTCAGACAAGTTTGAGTGTCGGTTATACATTTATAGAAAAACTAAAAGCAGAACTTACTTTCCAACAGCTTTTTGGGATTCAAACTCAAAATCCTGTTTCTGAAACGATTTATGATTTGAAACCAATAAATGACCTTGGTGCATCAATTTCTTACAAATTTACTGACCGAATTTCTGCTTTTGTAAATGGATACAATTTGATAGGACAGAATTATCAGCGTTTTGTTTATTATCCAAATAATGGAATTACTGTGATTGTGGGAGGAAAATATATTTTCTAAATCTCACTTTATTCTCATTCCTAAAAGAATTTATTAGTTATTGAAAAAGCCAAATGAAATTATTTTTATTTCATTTGGCTTTTTTGATTTCTTGCTTGAAGAGCTAATTTTTTATAATGCTTCTTGTTCTTGTTGCTGTACATTCAAGAGTGAATCACGCTTACGCATTTTTCCAGCAGGAATACCAAACATCATCTTGAAACGACGACAGAAATAAGCTGTATCTTTATAACCCACTTCAACACCAATACTGCGAACACTTTTCTTAGAAGTACGGAGAAGTTCAACAGCTTTATCCATACGTTGGTATTCGATATAATCTTGTGGATTGATTCCTGTCAAAAGTTTGAAATACTGACCTACATAATCTTCTGAAACATTAGCGATACTTGCTAAAACTTTATTTGAAAGATCTGTATCTAAATTTTCTCTGATATAGGTAAACAAATGAATAAGACGAGGGTCTTTGAAATAGGTACTATTAGTCGCTAATTTTTCTACAAACAGACGTTCTTCCAAAACAAAACGAATCATTTCTACTACTAACTTTTCTGTATTCAAGACAAGCATTCTTGAGCTTCCAATTTTATCTTTTGCTTCTTCTTCTACAATTTCTTGAATAAGATCATTGATTTTCTTTGCATTTTTGAGTACAAAAGGAGGCAAATCCAAAGACGTAAAAAAGCTAACTGAGCCAAAAACACGAGCATCTAAAACAACTTGAGAGAAAATAGCTTCTCCATCTTGGTCGTGGTAAGTTTGAAGATGAACAGCACTTTTTTGTAATAAATCATCAGGAGAGATAATATCATACTTTTCAGCTTCTCCAAATGTAATCGTTGTATAATTACCTGCTGGTAAAAAAAGAGTTTCACCTTCTTTTACTAATTCATTTTTAGAACTAAAACGCATAATACCTTTATGAAGGAAGATAAGTGAGTTATCAATATCATAAAAATGCTTGATACGCATTGGGATAGTAGCAACTGTTTGTTTTGCTCGTACAAATCGAATGCTAAGGGATTCGATAATCTTATTGTAATCTTCCATAAATGAGTAGGTCGTTCGTAAATGTTAGTTTGTTAGATAAGGAAACTAAACGGGTATGTAAATAAATAAAATGTAGTTGGAATTAATTTCTTGATTGAACTTATAAAAAAGCTATGATTAGTTATACTCAAGCAAAATTGATTATCGACTTTTGTTCCAAACCCTAAGGGTTTAAATAAAGTACATTTTGTAGAAAAACACGATTTATATTTGTCTAAAAC
>DAIUBX010000036.1:0-11754 GCA_036846465.1 Bernardetia sp. | reverse complement strand
AAATAAATTTGAATACCAAAAATAATAGACAAAAAATTGTGTACGGTTTTAAAAAAAATGGATAAAGATTCTTGTAATTTTATTTAAAGTTTTATAAAATAGTTTCTAAATACAAATAGAACTTATTTTAGTTGATTTCGTTTACTTGATTAGAACGATAATTGTTCTGTTTTTTGATTGATAAATAGACTTAGGACTTTCGCAAATGACTTTTTTAACAGAAGAATATTCTGTTTATGTCGGTCTGCCCTACGGGACTGACCTTATTTTCATACTTAGGTCAGCCCGATAGGGCAGTACCGAAGAAATAACAAACTCAGAAATTAATTTACTTTTATCAACCTATCTTTACACCTACTACTCCATTCCATTTAATTTGATTCTTTTTACCTTTTCTTTTTCAAAAAAAAATAATTTAGGCACAAAAATACATAAAAATTATTCCTCTTCTCTGTTTGAAGTAAATAGTTTAGGTGTTTTTTGGCGCTTTTTTTTGTTTTTCTTTATTTGTTCTTTTGTTTCTGCAACTAATATTCTTACTAATACTGTCGATGGAGATAATTTGTTTAAACTGATTGGAAAGCCTAAAACAGATCCTTTGGTAAGAGATTTTCTGAACAAATTAGGAATAAAAGACGAGTCTCTTAGCTCAACTTCTGTATGGACATATCCAAATGATGGAATTAGAATTGCTTTTTATAAAGGAAATATTGTTGATAAAATAATGCTCTATGATAATACATATTCAGTCAACGATAAAAAATTTACAGCTTATTCTAGCAAATTACCAAAAAATTTGACTTGGAACGATACCAAATCTTCTACCATCATAAAACTAGGAATACCTTCAAAAGATAATGCAAATTATATGGAATACGACAACCTTCCTGTGGAAGTAGTTTTTTATTATGACGGTTCTCGCATAAAATCAAGATTAAGAGGTGTTTTATTACGATTCAAAAATTGTGTGTCTGGAGATTGCCAAAATGGAGAAGGCGTATATGTAGAAAGAGATGGTTCTCGTTATGAAGGCGAATGGAAAGATGGAAAAAGACATGGAAAAGGACAACTTGTATATACAAATGGAGTAACAAAAAAAGGCTTTTGGGAGGGTGGAGATTATAAAGGACAAGACTTTTTTGATTCAAATGGATTGTATGACCTTTTGGGCAAACATAAAAATAGCGAAGAAATAAAATCTGCTACCAACAAACAAAAAAATGGCTACCAACAAATACATCTTGCCTACGACCATTTTAAGTATGTTTTTAATAATGACAAACTTCGCTTCCATTTTAATGATTATGGATATTTATATAAGGTAACTGTCAATAAATCAGGGTTTGGTGAAGTTTCGCATCCTCTAACTGAAAAAATTACCCCTTATTCAGACCAAAATTATGTGGCTTATATTATGGGTTCACCCTATAAAAAATATAATTATCGAACAGGTTCGACATGGATGTATAAAGACAAAAAATTTGATCTTCGCATTCGTTTTGATAAAAATGGAATTATGGATGGAATTGATGTAACAGTCAATGACGAAGATATTTTAGTCACTGCCGAACAAGGAGTTTGTAAGACTGGAGACTGTCAAAATGGTTTTGGGGAGTTTGTTTCTGAATCGGGAAGGTATGTAGGAAAGTTTAAAGACGGAAAATTTGAAGGACAAGGAACAATGTATTATTCTTCTGGAGGTTATTATAAGGGTAATTTTTCGGCAGGGATGCGTGAGGGAAGAGGCACTTATATTTGGTCAGATAATAGTAAATACGTAGGCAGTTGGAAAAATAATCAAAAACATGGAGTTGGTTCAATGCACTATCAAAATAAAAGTCGTTATGAAGGACAATGGTATCAAGACCAACGACACGGAAAAGGCTCAATGTATTATCCAAATGGTGAACATTATATTGGGGATTGGTCATATAATTCACAAACTGGAAAAGGAACTCTTTATAAAACGAATGGAAAGCAACAAACAGGAATTTGGGAAAATGGAAGGCTCAAGTCTGCTTTGTAATAGTAACAATTTATAAAAAAAAATACACAAAAAAATAGCTATTCTATTTATTTATAATAGAATAGCTATTTCAATATCTAATATTTTCATACATAAATCAGGTAGGAAAAAGTATTAGTCTTCTTCTTCCATTTGATTCAAGACAATTTTTATATCTATAATTTCTTGAAAATCTTCTCCAGATTCTTGCATGTCTTCATCGTCTTCTTCATAAAACCAGTTGATGAGTACATTATCATTTTTCTGTTGTAGAGTTTCTAATTTTCTGAATATCTCTACCAAACATTTGGAAGAACTTGTATTAAAGTACTCCAATTTGACATCTAAAATCGTATTTGATTTTGCTTGACTGACATAATTATCTAACCACTCAAAGAGAGGTTTATAAAACTCAATAGAGTTTTCTGGAATAGAACGTCCTGCGATGAGGAAGCGTCCTTCGTTAGAATTAAAATCTAGTTGAGGTGTTTTATTAGTGCCTTCTAAGAAAAAATTTTCCATTCAAATATAGTGTTTAAGCCGAAACTTTTACTTTCAAACTAAAAAAAGAATTATCTCCCTCTGCATTTTCGAATGCATAGATGAGTTTTTCGCCCGAACGACGTGCGATATCAATTATTCCTAATCCTGCTCCCCCTTTTACAGAAACCTCTCCACCGTGTAATTGTTCACGATATAGTTGTTTGATTTCATCAGCAGAAGACTGATTAATTCGTTCAATATGTGCTTGTAGCGTGGCGACAAGAGAGGTAGGGATATAATTTCCAGTAGAAATTTCATATCCTGTGGTGTTTTTGGAAAGTACAAACAATACTGTTTCTGGGCTGTCAGATCTTTGCACACCTTCTCCCTGCGTGTGATGATATACGTTTTGAAGAGCTTCTATCATAATGTGATAGACCTTTTTTCGAATTTTGGATTTTTGTTCGAGGGCAGCTAATCGCTCATCTGCCACGCTCAAAATCCCATCGAAAAGAGGCTGTGATGGAGCTCCTTTATACGATACAATTACCTCGCCTTCCAGCATTTCTCTATAGTAATCATTCAGGTTCAAGATTTTTATACTGCTTTAGAGTGGAACTAAAATTTTCTAGAGTTTTCTAGTCTGTTTTATAATTTAGAACTAGACAATTTCTATTTTCATGGAAATTGACTAATTTTTAGAAATATACACAAAATACATGATTTACAAAAGAATTATATCGAAAAAAATTAATTCTATTGTTTTATTTTGAGTTTTGAGTCTATATCTTTCTATAAACTGCTAAGTAGAAAGTCTCTACGTTTTGTAAATATATAAAATAATTTTAGAAGACAAAGATTATTTTTTTAATTTTTGAATTCCTTTTTCCTCAATGCTAATTTTTCGCTCTCTATAAAGGTTACCAATTAGTTTCTTAAAGGTCTTTTTACTCATATTGAAATATTTCAAAATTTCTTCTGGACTGCTTTTGTCAGAAATAGGCAAAAAACCATTGTTTTCTTCTAACTTTCGCATAATAAGCGCACTTTGGTCAGCTATTCCATCAAAACCATCCTTACGAAGTCTTAAATCAATACGACCATCTTCACGCACTTTTTTTACGTAAGCTGTTCGCTTTTGTCCGTGTAAACTTTCTTCTCCAAAAACCTCATTGTGATATATCATTCCATAATAATAAATACCGTCTTTTTCTACAATACAACGATAGCCAATTTCTGTATCTGCACCGATGATAGCTCTTACTTCTTCATCTTCTTGTAAATCTATTTCTTCTCGTTCTACAAAACTTCCTAGCTTCCCTAAACCAATTACACGATTTGTTTTGTGGTCTAGCGCAAGTTTTACGAACATATAATCTCCTATTCGTATTGGTTCTTCTGTTTCTCTTGCTTCTTTATTGCCTTTTGGTACTTCGTCATGAGGAAGAAATAAATCCTTTTCGATAAGTCCCCAGTCCAAAAAGAAACCAATTTTTGTAATATCAACTACTTTCAAAGCTGCAATTTCTCCAACAACAGCCAACGGTTTTTCGATGACAGCCACAGGACGGTCTTGGGTATCTGTATAAACGAAAACGTCTATCTCATCGCCTTCTTTAGCTGTTTCTGGAACATATTTTTGAGGCAAAAGTACTTCATCTAAAAGTGAACTTCCTACATAAACACCATTAGGAGAGGTACGTAAAATGGTAAGTCTATTATATTGACCGATTTGTATGGTTTTGATGGGCATAATTTCTTTTTTGTGCTTTATAAATTGAAGGTTGTGTAGTAAAATTGTGTTTCACGCCAAAAAAGGCAATTTGATAAATCGAATTGCTACGTTTAAATGACGTAGAGGCTTGATTTATCAAGCCGAAAAAACACCAAACACAATTTTACTACACAACCAAATTGAATTACAAATTTAGCTTTATTTAAGCAGAAAATTGTGATAATAAAAATGAATACAAGACAGAACAGACAAATCAGAAGGCAAATTTCAAAATACTAAGAACTATTATTAAAATTATGTAAAACTACTTTGTTTTTTTCTTGTTTAGTGAATACGAGTTAGAGTGCTATACCCAAAAGAATAAAGCAAAACAATAAAATGGAATCATCTACTTTAAAGACATTAAATATAGAAAATATGGTTTGCCAACGCTGTGTTTTGGTGGTAAAAAGTCTATGTCAAGAATTAAATATTGAGTTTAAAAAAGTAGAATTAGGAAAAATTTATCTTACTAAAAACACAGAAATTTCAACAAAAAAAAGAGAAAAATTAAATCAAGAATTACAAAAAACAGGATTAAAATTAATAGAATCAGACAAAAAAAGCCTTATCAATTCCATCAAAACAGCGATTGTTAATCAAATTCATTATTCAGAAAAGGCATTACAAATCAATTTCTCTGAATATCTTTCTGAAAAATTACACCACGAATATTCATATTTAAGCCGTCTTTTTTCTGCTTCCGAAAATATCACTATCGAAAAGTATATTGCTCTCCAAAAAATAGAAAAAGCAAAAGAACTTTTATCTCTCAAAAAATATAGAATTAGTGAAATAGCAAATCATTTGCATTACAAAAACACTTCTCATTTTTCTACTCAGTTCAAAAAAATAACAGGACAAACTCCCTCTGCCTACCAAAAAAATGCTTTACAAAAACGCAAAACAGTAGATATTTTGTAAAAATTAGGCAAAATTATGTAACTATTTGTCAAAATTATAAAAAACTAAATCTTTCTAGTCGTGTTCATTAAACGAGAACAAAATGTATTGTCCTCATTTTTTCAACTTAATTTTTTCAAGATTATGAGTAATTCAAAATATTAAGCCTGTATAGAAGCGTGTCTAAAATGCTTTACAGATTGCCAAAACTGTTTGTATCAAATGGCAACCAAAGAAAGTATGAATGACTGTCCTCGTTGTTGCATCGAATGTGTCGACGCTTGTCAAGTAGCTATCAAAGCCATGGTAAATGACAGCAAATGGGCAAAAGAGTACTGTAAAATCTGTGCCGAAATTTGTGAATGGTGTGCCAAAGAATGTAAAGAACACGACCACGAACATTGTAGAGCCTGTGCAGAATCGTGCCGTAAATGTGCTGAAGAATGCCGTAAAATGGCAGCTTAATTTTTAAGCCAAACTCTTAAAATCCTAAGGGTCTTCGAAGACCCTTAGGATTTTTTTTACTACTTTTTTCAAACTCATTCATTTTTTTATCAATTCAATTATGAAAAATCAATTACTTTTTTTGTTTTTTGTGCTATTTTTTAGTCAAAATATATTTGCACAGCATACTCATTCTGGACATTCAACTCATGCTACTCAAGAAAATAAAATTAAAAATAAAACGGTAGTGTATCATCTCAATGTGCGTGATACGGTTATGGAAATAGCAGGAAAAACAGCCAAACTTTTGACTACGAACGGACAAATTCCTGCACCTACTTTAGAGTTTACGGAAGGAGATACAGCACTTATTTATGTAAAAAATCATACAAAAGGCACAACTTCTTTTCACTGGCATGGTTTACTTTTGCCTAATAAAGAAGACGGAGTTCCACTTCTGACAACCGAACTTATAAAAGCAGGAGAAACGCATATTTTCAAATTTCCAATTATTCAAAACGGAACGTATTGGTATCATTCTCATACCATGTTTCAAGAACAAAAAGGATTGTATGGAGGAATTGTAATTTCGCCAAAAGAACCCATCAAAACCAAAGAAAAATTAATTCTTCTTTCTGATTTCACAGACCAAAATCCACACAATGTACTTCGTCTTTTGAAACGTCATACAGATTGGTATGCGATTAAAAGAAATGCTGTTCAGAGTTATGGAAAAGCTATTGCAACAGGAAATTTGGGGGCAAAAGCGTGGTTAGAATGGAAAAGAATGCCTGATATGGATTTGGCAGATGTTTATTATGATGCTTTTTTGGCAAATGGAAAAATAAAAGAAGAGATAGAAGACCTACAAGCAGGAGAAACAATTCGCCTTAGAATAATCAACGGTTCTGCTTCTTCGCATTTTTGGTTACATTATGCAGGTGGACAACTAAAAATTGTGGCTGCTGACGGAATAGAAGTTGAGCCTATTGAAGTAGATAAATTACTTATTGCAACGGCTGAAACGTATGATATTGAAGTTACGATTCCTAAAAATTCGGATTCAGAAAAATATGAATTTCGTGCTACTTCGTGGGATAGATACAAACATACTTCTGTTTGGTTGGGAAATGCCACTGCAAAAGAAAAAGCTGCAACGGATTTGCCACAACTAGATTATTTTGCTTTGGTAAATGAAATGAAAGACATGATGAAAATGATGCCCAAAATGAAAATGGGAAAAGCTCCCAAAAATAGAATGGAAGATGGACTCTATGAAAATGGAAAAGCTCCCACAAATCATGATATTTTGATGGAAGATATGGATAAAATGGGAATGAAAATGGATATGGGAAATGGGAAAGAGGACATGGGACATGGAGAAATGGAGAAGGAAAAAGACAAAATGAACATGAATCATGGGGAGATGAATCACGATAGAATGGAAATGGATTCTTCAAAAATTAATCATCAAAATCATGACGAAATGAATCATGATAAAATGGAAATGCAAGAAGGCAAAGTTCATGAAGCTGCAAAAGAAGGAAAAATGATGAGTAAAGACGACCCCAAACTCAAATCGATGCTCAAACCCATGGGCGTAATGATGACAGGCTACAAACAACTCAAAAAACAAAATCCGAATGAAACCATTTTTGATTATACCATGCTCAAATCCAAAACTTCAACTACGATAAATGAAGAGCAACCTGTCAGAATCGTGCATTTGTATTTGGGTGGAAATATGTTGCGTTATGTTTGGATGATAAATAATACGCCACTTTCAGAAGCCGATAAAATAAAGATAAACAAAGGCGAAACGGTTCGTTTTGTGATGCACAATACAACGATGATGAGTCACCCTATGCACTTGCATGGGCATTTTTTTAGAGTAATAAACGGACAAGGCGATTTTTCTCCTCTCAAACATACTATCAATGTTGCATCTATGGAAACGACAATTATAGAATTTGATGCAGTTGATGAACAAGACTGGTTTTTTCATTGTCATCTTTTGTATCACATGATGTCTGGAATGGCTAGAGTGGTTAATTATCAAAATACTACGCCTATGATTACGACCAAAGCAGGGTATAAAAGGTTTGCTAGAGAGGATAAAAAATGGTATGCAATGGCACATGCAACAGCACAAACAAACGGACTTTGGGCAGATGCAAGTATTTTTAATTTCCGAAATGAAATTAGCCTAGAAGGAAATACAAATTATACAGAAGAGTTTGAGATAGAAGCAAAAGCGATGCACTATTTCGGTGCAAAACAGTTTTTCACAACCTATATAGGTGCAGAAGTGGAACGAGAAGAAATGGAAAATACAGGCGACAATCCACCCAGTACAGACTCAAAATTGAAAGGACTATTCGGAGTTCGTTATTTTTTACCTATGCATATTTGGTCAGATTTTAGAACAGATCACGAGGGAAATTTACAAATAGAATTAGAGCGAGAAGATTTTCCTCTGACAAAACGTTGGAGAGCAAATGCAAGTGTAGAATATCTTATCAATCAAGATGAGTTTAGATATACAGTCGAAACGAGTTATATTTTAGGGCAATATTTCGGAATTTCTGCCAATTATGATAGTCGTTATAAATGGGGCGCAGGTTTACAGATTATGTATTAAAACAAAAGAACAAAATAGTATAAATTATTGTCAAAATCATAAAAAACTCTCCTCTTTTTATCTCGTTTTATTAAGTAGAAGATTTACTTTTAATCGTGCATTCAGTTCCTCAGAACTGAATGTAACGCTTATGAGGAAGCGTAAAGTTCGTTTCTAAGGAAACGAACACACTATTTTTAATTTACAATTCATAACAAATTCAACTATTTGTTTTAAATAATAAAATTAATAAAAATATGATAAAAATAGAACAAATAAACACAAAAGAATACAACATTCAAGGAATGACTTGTAAAAGTTGTGAAGCCAAAGTAAAAAAGACCTTAGAAGCATTCCCACAAATAGAAAAGGCAGAAATTAGTGTCGAAAATGCTGATGGAAAACTTTATTTTGAAGAAAATATTCCTACTTCTGTTTTGCAAGAAAAATTATCTGAAATAGGAAATTATACCATTACAGAAAAAGAAAATTTAATAAGTCAGAATGAAATAGTTTATGAAGAAATAGAAAGCAATAAAAGTAATAATCAAATACAAGAATTAGAATTACCAAACAAATCATTTTCTACTTACAAACCTCTCTTTTTGATTGTCGGTTTTATTTTGGGAGTGAGTGTTTTGGTTCAATATCCGTTTACTGATTTTTCTGCAATGCTTTTGATGCGTCATTTTATGGCTGGATTCTTTATTGTCTTTGCCTTTTTCAAACTCCTTAATTTAGAAGGTTTTGCCAATTCGTATCAAATGTATGACATCGTAGCAGCAAAATGGAAAGGGTGGGGATTAATTTATCCTTTTGTCGAACTTGTCTTGGGAGTTGCTTATTTGATAAATATTTTTCCTTTTTATGTCAATCTAATTACGATTGTTGTTTTGGGAGTGAGTAGTATTGGTGTTATAAAAAGTAATTTGGATAAGAAAAAAATCAAATGTGCTTGTTTGGGAGATGTTTTTAATTTGCCGATGAGTACCGTTACGATTATTGAAGATTTATCTATGGTGGCAATGGCTTTGATAATGCTTTTTGTTGTTTAGATTTTATTCACAAAAATAATGTGAGCTCGGATGGGAAGTAGTCTTTGTATTTGTTTAAAAATAGATTAGGTGCTTTTTTCGTACCTTAAAAGGTACGCTGTAAAAAACATTGTTACCAAACAAAAAATTGTTTCTACTTATAAAATCTATTATCTTAGACAAAATTTCATTCTAAATGACTGTTTCAAGTGTCGACACTTGAAACAGTCATTTATGAATCAATTACAAAATAATTTATATACTTAACTCAATATAGCTATGGAAAACCAAAATATAGACGATAAACCAGCCTACGCACAGCCTATGATGCGTCAAGATGCACTCAAAGGAAAAACTATCGTTATTACAGGTGGTGGAACAGGTTTAGGTCGTTCGATGGGAACGTATTTTTTAAAGTTAGGAGCTAATCTTGTCATTACAAGTCGTAAACTAGACGTTTTGGAAGCAACAGCTAAAGAAATGGAAGCCGAAACGGGTGGAACTGTACTTGCTTTGGCGTGTGATGTACGTGATTACGACCAAATCGAAAAAATGCTCAAAGATGCAGTTGCAAAATTTGGAAGTGTTGATGGTCTTCTCAATAATGCAGCAGGAAACTTTATTAGTCCGACAGAAAGATTGTCGCACCGTGCTTATGATACAATCGTTGATATTGTTTTGAAAGGAACGTATTATTGTACGCTTGCTTTTGGAAAATATTGGATTGAAGAAGGCAAAAAAGATAATTATGCTAACCCTAAAACAGTCTTGAGTATCGTTACTACGTATGCTGAAACAGGTTCGGGTTTTGTTGTTCCTTCGGCAACTTCTAAGGCTGGAGTTGTTGCTCTTACCAAATCTTTAGCTGTGGAATGGGCAAAATATGGTATTCGTTTCAACGGTATTGCACCGGGGGCATTCCCTACAAAAGGAGCTTGGGAACGCTTAATGCCTAAAAATTTACAAGACAAATTTGATATTAAAACTCGTGTTCCTGTCAAAAGAGTAGGCGATCATCAAGAATTGGCTAACCTTGCTGCTTATCTTATTTCTGATTATTCGGCTTATATAAATGGTCAGATTATTACGATTGACGGTGGCGAAGTAGCTCAAGGTTCTGGACAATTCTCTATGTTAGAACACGTTCCTCAAGAAATGTGGGATATGGTAGAACAAATGACTCGTAGTGCAAAAAGTAGTTAATTTATAAATCAATTACGAATTGATATTTTATCTAGTTCAAGCATCGATGCTTGAACTAGATTTAAACAGCATTTGAATTCATTCATCATTTACCATTAATAATTCACCATTTCATTAAGCCATGCAAATCAAAAAAGACGACAGCCTTTTACTTTTTATCGATGTACAAGAAAAATTATTTCCTCATATAGATAAATCTTTTGAGTTAGAAAAAAAACTAAATCAACTTGTGAAAGGAATGCAGGTGTTGGAAGTTCCAATTTTTGTTTCAGAACAATACACAAAAGGACTAGGAAAAACCATCAAATCTGTTTCTGAAAAATTAAAAGATGTTCCTACTTTCGAAAAAATGACGTTTAGTTGTATGCGAAATTTAGAACTTGCAGCAGCTATTGAACAAAGTGGAAAACGAACCATTATTTTAGCAGGAATAGAAGCTCATATTTGCGTTCTTCAAACGGCTTTAGATTTGTGTCAAGAAGGATTTGATGTTGCTTTGGTTCTTGATGCAGTTGGTTCTAGAAGTGAGGAAAATAAAAGTATTTCTGTTTTGAGATTACAAAATAAAGTAGCTTTTACAAGTGTAGAATCTGTGCTTTTTGAGCTTTGTGAAGTGGCAGGGACGGAAGAGTTTAAGGCAATTTCTAAGATTATTAAGTGAGAATTAATTACGAATTAAAAATTACGAATATAGACATTGTAATTAAATGTATTATTCTTATTTTCATTCTCTGCGAACTCTGTTTCTAAAATATCCATTCTATCCCAAAATTTCCAATTTCTTTCCCTCAAAACGCCCAGAATCTTTCAAATAACCAATGATAAACTGACGAAATTCTGTATCAAAATCAGCTTTATCAAAATTATCTACCAAAACGTCTTTGTCTTCTTCAAATTCTCTATTTTTCCTCAAAAAATCAGGGACATTATGCTGCACAGAAAAACGTAAAAAACGAATTTCTACATTTTGAGAATCCTCTTTTATGGCTTTTTCAAAAAGATCAAAACTCTTGTTTACTTGCGCTAATTTTGTATAAGGATTCCAAGAAAATTGAGCCATCATAGACTCACAAGCAGCACGATACGCTAACAAAAGTGCAGATGGCTTTTTTATATCCTGTAATTCTTTCAAAAGTCTTTCAATTTTGCGTTCATTGCCTATGGCTTTGAAGTATTTTTGGCGTATCTCAATTTCTTCATTCATACAGAGAAGTTTTAGATTGGTTTTGTATATCAACATGAGTGACATTTTTCAAATTTTGTATCTGAGCTTATTTTTGACAAAATA
>DAIUBX010000035.1:0-11775 GCA_036846465.1 Bernardetia sp. | reverse complement strand
AGTTATCGAAGATAACAGGACGTTGATAATGGTAAAATAAATGATAGCTTGACGGCTATGGTGTCCCCACGAGCGACCTACCACAAACAATTCCTTAAGTTGACAGCATTGACCATAGGTCTGACCAAGTTAAAATAAGCAGGTAGAGTTCAAAAAGACTTATTTTGTTCAAGTCAGACCTACGGTGCAGACTTGAACAAAATACAAAATATTATTTTACGCTAAAATGTCGGAAGAGCCGAAATTTATAGAAACTAAAAAAAGTCTTTCCCAAATGAATTAGAAAAGACTTTTTTGAATACATCTTGCTGTTGTCCTTACCGATGACATTATACCAACTTAAAACTCAGCATTTTTAGGAGTACGAGGAAAAGGAATTACATCTCTAATATTTCCCATTCCAGTAACAAACAATATCAAACGCTCAAAACCAAGTCCGAAACCTGCATGTGGAACTGTTCCAAATCTACGAGTATCTAAGTACCACCAAAGTTCTTCTGTGATTCCCATTGCGTCAGTACGTGCTTGTAGTTTTTCCAAACGCTCTTCACGCTGCGAACCTCCTACAATCTCTCCAATACCTGGAAAAAGTACGTCCATTGCTGCTACGGTTTCTTTTCCTGCTTCTTCTCCGTCGTTTTGACGCATATAAAATGCCTTGATGTCTTTTGGATAATTATAAAGAATGACAGGCGTTTTGAAGTGTTTTTCTACTAAGAAACGTTCGTGTTCAGACTGTAAATCTGTTCCCCATTTTACATCAAATTGGAATTTTCCTTTTTTGTAATGGTTAGAATTTACCAAAATATCAATCGCTTCTGTATAAGAAATTCGCTTAAAATCATTTGCCAAAACAAATTCTAATTTTTCAATGAGTCCCATTTCAGCACGTTCTTCTTTTTTCTTTTGAGAATTTTCTTTGACAAATTTCTCATCTAAGAACGCAATATCTTCTCTATAATTTTCTAAGGCATAACGAATCAAATACTTTAAAAAATCTTCTACCAAATCCATATTATCATTCAAATCATAAAACGCCATTTCGGGTTCTATCATCCAAAATTCAGCTAAATGACGAGCTGTGTTTGAATTTTCGGCTCTAAAAGTAGGCCCGAAAGTATAAACTCTTCCTAAGCCTAAAGCTCCTAATTCTGCTTCTAGCTGTCCAGAAACGGTAAGGTTAGTAGGTTTGCCGAAGAAATCTTCTTTGTTGTCTATTTTTCCTTTGTGGTCGCCTTCTTGTATTTTTGGAATTGAATCAAAATCATCAATATCAAAATTAGTTACTCTAAAAGTTTCCCCTGCTCCTTCTGCATCTGATGCTGTAAGGATTGGAGAATGCCAGTAATAAAAACGACGCTCATTAAAATACTGATGAATAGCAAATGAAAGCGCATGACGAAGACGGAAAATTGCCCCAAAAGTAGTGGTACGACTTCTAAGGTGTGCATTTTCTCTCAAAAATTCCATTGAATGCGCTTTGGGTTGAATGGGATATTTTTCGGCATCGGCATCGCCTAAAATCTCTATTGAATCAGCTATAATTTCTACACTCTGTCCTTTTCCTGTAGATTCTATCAATTTTCCTGTAATGGAAACAGAAGCACCTACATTAAAACGCTTTCTAAGATTTTCATCAAATTTTTCGGCATCAGCCACTACTTGAATGTTCTGAATGCTTGAGCCATCATTGACAGCCAAAAAACGAACATAAGCGTTTCCACGTTCTCCACGAATCCAGCCTTTTGTATGTACAGCTTGGTCAAATTGTTTTGACTCTAATAAGTCTTTTATATCTTGTCTTTTCATAATGTATCCGATAGCTTCTAAGCTATCGTTTTAAAGTATCGTAAATAAAGTCTTGGTAATTTTCTGATAGCTTGGAAGCTATCATCTACGTAGTACAAAACAACGTCATTTTTTTGAAAATGTAAAATTGAAACACAAAATAGTAGCTGCAAGATTCATTTTTTTATAAAATTAGACCTAATCAACTAAGTTTCAACTTTATTTGATTATTATTTTGCCAAAAAATTTGTTTCTTTGAACTAAAATTGAATTTGTGTTCGTATAAAAAATAGTAACCTCTATTTTTCTTTAGATTTTTCTAAATACCTACTGATTAAAAAGTAAAATTATAAATCCTAGTTGAAGAATTTTAATACTCATTTTTTTAAAAATTATAGAAATACCTTTCGGGAACGATTTCAAAACCACGTGTATGAGAGTCGGGACAGAATTTTATTACTGATAAAGACACTTTCAGTAATCTGTTCGGCTATTGCGCTTGGTTTTTTGGTGTATCGATATGGTTTTTATGTGGATGCACAGATTGAGCGCATCATTTTTGGAACGCTAGACATTATCTTTTTTTCTTTTGCAATCTTTTTTGTTTTTCGGGTAATCTATGATGCCCATTGGATAGACTTTTTGCGTAAAAATTGGTTTGAAGCGTTGCTCATAGCCTTTATTCTTTTTTTTGGAATACTAAATTATATTCTTAATTTCAGAATAACCTACTATTATTTTGAGCTTTTAGGATTTACTAATCCCGAACTTTCTAATCAGCATTTTTTGTCAATTTATATGCTCTTGATGATAGGGCTTGATTTTACACATCTATCAGAAATCAGCTATAAACCTGCCACTACATTTCTTCTTAGTTTTGTTCTTTTGATTTTGATGGGAGCAGCTCTTTTGATGCTTCCTACCATGACCCCTGGAACAGATAGTTTGGCTTGGATTGATGCCCTTTTTACAGCAACAAGTGCTTCTTGTGTTACAGGGCTTATTGTGGTAGATACAGCTACGGCTTTTACACTCAAAGGGCAGATTGTAATTTTAGTTTTGATACAACTTGGAGGAATTGGAATGGTGTCTTTTGCAACATTTTTTGCAAGTTTTCTGACACAAGGTGTAGGAATCAAACACCAATCTATCATTCAAGATTATTTGAGTAGTGAATCACTTGTTTCGGCTACCAAACTTCTCCGTAAGGTTGTTTTGATTACTCTTTTTATCGAACTTTTAGGTACGATAGCTATTTATTATTCGTGGGATGAAGAACTTTGGGAGCAACATCAGCAGTTTGAAACGATTGGCGATAAGATATTTTGTTCCTTTTTTCATTCGGTTTCAGCCTTTTGTAATGGTGGTTTTAGTTTGTTTTCTGGTGGAATGGCAGATGCAAATTTCAAAATTGATAGAATGTATAATCTACATTTTGTCATCATTTGTATTGTTATTTTTGGTGGTTTGGGCTATACCACTATTGAAGATATTTTTTCATTCAAAAATATAAAAGAACGTTTTGTAAAGCCTTGGAAAAAATGGAATGTAGTAACCAAAATTAATGTTTATACGACTATTGTATTGCTTTCTATTGGAACGATAGGTTTTCTTTTATTAGAAATAGAAAAACTAACAGACCGAACGATTATTCAAGCCTTCGTAACAGCACTTTTTCAGTCCATGACAACAAGAACGGCAGGTTTTAATACGATGGATTTTGAAACTTTGCACCCTGCTACAATTATGATGTGTTTGGTTTTGATGTTTATTGGTGCTGCTTCAGGATCGACGGCTGGTGGTATCAAACTTACTACCTTTGTGTTAGTTTTTGTGGCTGCTGTTGCTAATATTAGAAGACAAGAACGCATCGTAATTGCAAATCGCACTATTCCTGATGAGCTTATCAGAAAGGCATATTCTATTTTTATTTTTGCGATTGCTTATAATATCTTGGCTATTTTTCTTCTTCTTTTAGTGCAAGAACCTGCATCGCCTAAGGACACAAGATTTATATTAAAGGTTATTTTCGAACAGGTTTCAGCCTTTGCAACCGTCGGAATTAGTATGAATTTTACTTACGAACTTAATTTTTGGGGAAAAGTAATTATTATCATGTCTATGTATTTGGGACGTGTCGGAACGCTTACCCTTGCTCTTGCGCTTAGTAATGCTGTTGTTACCAACTCATATCGTTATCCGAACGCTCATGTAATGGTGGGTTAAATAAAGTAAGAAGTCAGAAGTAGGAGGTAAGAAGTTTGAATTGAAAATCAGCTAAATTAATTGAATAATCTGACTGTATTAAATCAAAAATAACTAATGCTTCATACTCATCATTTAGATACAACCAATCACTCAGATTTCTTAAAACAAGAACGTATTGACCCTATCACAGGAGAAAAAATAGAAGAAGGGCATACGATTGTAATTTGTGCTGCTTGTAAATCTGCTTTTTTTATTGAGAGTTGGCAGTATTTGGGAAATACGCATTGTAGCCAAAACGAAACTCTTTCTGAAATTCCAATTGCTCGTACTTTACAGTTAGCTTTAAAACCACTAGAATATTTGCCTTTTTATTTTCGCAAAGGAAAGTATTTTATAAATAGAAATAATGATGAAGGTTTTACTTTTTTAGTAAAGTCTCTTTTATTTGGAGCAGCAATAATTGGTTATTTAGCTATTTTGATTATGATTGCCGTCTTTATAGGAAACCTTACTGGTATTTGGCAGCTTGTCATTGCTTTTCTTGCAGTTTCTATTTGGGGAAGTAACAACTTATTGAAACCCTACTACACAGGAAAAAGAGAATTTTCAACAATTTCATCTCGTAAAGCGACTCATTTGGCTGTAAACATGAAAAATCAAGTGATCGAATACAGACGAAAAGACAAAAAAAAGAGCATTCCGTTTGACCAAATAAATTATATCAACTACTATTTTGATTACATTCCTTATAATGAATGTGGACAATATCTTCAACATGTAATTAGTTTGGAAATAGTTTTGACAAATCATAAGAAAATGAATTTCTATACATTTTTACACAAAAATGAAATCCCACATTGGAGTAAATTCTTGGAAGAATTACCTTATAGCATCCCTGTATTAAATCAAAAATAAATAAAAATGAATTTTACACCACAACTTTTAGAAAATTATTCGCTCTATAAAGAAAGATTGCTTGTTTATAGACATTTTCAGCCTGAAGAGTTTAATGAAGTTTTAGAGGACATTATCAAAAAACAAAATTCTAATTTTACTAAAACTAAATTAGGAGAATCAGCGCAAAAACGACCTATTTATCACCTTACTTTTGGGAATGGAAAAACGCCTGTTTTGTTTTGGTCACAAATGCACGGAAACGAACCCACAGCAACAATGGCTCTTTTGGATATCTTTCATTTCTTAGAAAATCCAGTTACAGAAGAAGATAAAAAACTCGTCGAAATGCTTAAAAATCATTTCATACTTCATTTTGTACCCGTCTTGAATCCTGATGGAACGGCACTTTTTACTCGCCAAACTGCTCAAGGAATTGATATGAATAGGGATTTTCTCAAAAGACAAACACCAGAAGCAAATCTATTGATTGATTTGGCTGCAAAAGTACAACCTCATTTTAGTTTTAATTTGCACGACCAACGCTCAAAATATTCTGTTGGTGCAACTCCTGTTCCGACTACTCTCGCTTTTCTTGCACCTGCTTTTGATAAGGAAACGACAATTAAAAAAGAAGGAATGAGACGTTTAGAAGCTATGCAAGTAATTTCTTTGATGGCAGAAGGATTGGAGGAAGAGTTAGGAGGAAAGATGGCAAAATATGATGATGAATTCGAACCTCGTGCTTTTGGAGATAATTTTCAAAAATTAGGCTACGGAACAATTTTGATTGAATCGGGGCATTACCCAAACGATTGGGAAAAACAGGAAGTCAGAAAGTATAACTATGGTTCTATTTTGAATGGACTTTTGTCGGTTGCAAATGATTTACACAAAGATAAATCCATAGAAGCCTATGAAAAATTGCCTTTCAATGGAACACAATTTTATGATGTAATTTTGAGAAATGTAGAAATTGAGTTTCCACAATTTGTAAAATTTAGAGCAGATATAGCTTTCGAACGAACTTCTAAGTTTGATACAAAAAAACATGAATATCTTTTCAAAAGCGAAATAGTAGATATTGGAGATTTATCGACCTTTTACGGACACGAAGAACATAATTTTGAAAATTACAAAATTATTATGCAAAGTGATAAAATAGAATTGGAAAAGAATCCAAATTTAGTTTTTGAGAATATTGAAAATCCACAAAAGCGTTTTGTTATTTTGAATGGTGTTGTTTCTGGATTGATATAATCTGTGTGTTTACTGTTTCAAGCATCGACTTGAAACAGTAAACATAATTAAAAACTACTTTTCAATTAAATTATCTTCTGTGCCGTTGTTGGTGTCTCCACCAACGACCGTAACCATATTACCAATCACAGAAAGCAAAACATAAAGCAAAATAATTAAAGGAATTCCTAAATACTGCAACAGAACCAATAAAAGAACACTTGAAAGAAGGAAAATATAGCGTATTTCGTTTCCCTTGAAAGCAAAAGATTTGAATTTGAGTGCAAAAAGAGGAAGTTCTGCCACCAAAAGCAAACTCATTACAATAGTCAAAACAACTAATAAAATAGGATTTAAAATAATTTCTGAATATGTCGGATTTTGCGGTAAAATCAAAGGAATCGAACCAATCAAAATAGCATTTGCAGGAGTGGGAACACCAATAAATGAATCCGATTGGCGAGTATCGACATTGAATTTAGCTAAACGCAAAGCCGAAAAAATAGCAATTATAAGGGCAATATAAGGCAAATAAGAATCCATGGCTGTCGGAATTTGTCCTTCTACCAAACTTTGAGATACTTTTTCTAAACTTGCCGAAATCATCAGTTGATACATAATAAAAGCAGGTAAAACACCAAAAGTTACACAATCAGCCAAAGAGTCTAATTCTTTTCCGATAGGTGAACTTACTTTCAACATTCTTGCTACAAAACCATCTAAAAAATCAAAAATAGCTGCAATTCCGATACAATAAGCAGCAATATCAAGTGAGTTTTTGAAGCTAAAAATAATACCGATGCAGCCAAAAAATAAATTACAACATGTCAAGAAATTAGGAATATGTTTTTTCATTCGGATAGTTTTTTGTTGGTTTAATATAGGTCGCTTGTGGGGACACGAGCAACGGAAAAGTTATTTTTTTTATTTTAAATTGGTCTGTACCGAAGGTCTGACCAATTTAAAATATATCTTTAGAACTCAAAAAAGGCTTATTTTGTCCAAGTCAGACCTTCGTTACAGACTGAACAAAAAACAAAATGCTTTTATTTAATCGTAAATTGTGAAAATATGCCGTTGCTCGTGTCCCCACGAGCGATATTATCAAAATAAAAAATAAAATGATAAAAAAAATAAGTAGAAGAATTTTTGTTTTGATTAGTTTCTTTTTGTTAGAATCTAATTTAAAATCCAATTTGGTTTATTCACAAGTATTTCTGCCTGTTGATTTAATTAAAGAATCAGACGGCAAACTGCCTGTTCATTCGATTTTTGTAGGCGAAGATAATCATAAATGGATAGGAACGGAAAACGGAGTGTATCAAATTGAAGAAGTAACCGAAGAAGCTCTCGTAAATGCAAACGCATTTTTGCCAAAAACGTCTATTTTACTTATTAAAAAAGCTCCAAACAATAAGATTTGGTTTGTTACTTATGCCAACGAAATTACCATTTTAGATATTGAAACGGACAAGCAAGAAAAGCAAAATTTTGATTTTCTCAAAGGTAAAATTGTCAGTAGTTTGGCTTTCTCAGAAGACGTGAAAAATGATTCTAAAACTGTTTGGATAGCCAGTAGAGGAAATGGTCTATGGAAAAAAACAGGTGCAAACGCTACAAAAATAGAAATTAAAAAGAGTGATGAAAATATAAATGATATTCTATTTTTTAATGGAATGCTTTGGGCTTCTTCCGAAACAGGACTTTATTATACAAAAAATAGTTCTGCAAATGATAAAAAACACAAATTCAAATCTGTGTCTGATTTTACAAAAGGAAGTAAAATGATAGTCTATAAAAATCAGTTGTGGGTTTTGGGGTATGATAAAAAAGATAAAGGAACACTAAAAACTACAAAAGACGGCAAAAAATGGACAACTTATTCACTTTCCGAATCTTTTGAATACCAAGTGCCTAATATAATGGCGTTTGATAGCAAGGATAATCTGTGGGTTGCTGCTGATAGAGTGGCAAAATTTGAGGTTTCAGCAGCAGGAAACAATAAAAAGTGGACAGAATTTGGAGAAAAACAAGGTTTTCAAAGTAGGTCTGCACTTTCTTTAGCCGTCGATAAAAATGATAATATTTGGGTAGGAACAGAAGGAAGAGGACTTTTTGTGAGAGTAAATTATCCCGAACAACTGACAGCAAAAGAAGATAATCAGAATACAGAGCAAGAAATTGAAACTGTTGCTGATTTAGAAGAGCTAAAAGAAGATAAAAATCTAGCTGAAATTTTGAGTACAGAAAAAATAGAAGTCATAAAAGGAAAAAAACTAAAGCTAAAAGTTCAATTCAAGACTGCAAAAGCTGATATTTTGCCAGAATACGAAGAGGAATTAAATGAGCTTGTTACTTTTATGAATAAAAATACAGACATTCGAATTTTGATAGAAGGACATACTGCACCAATCGGAAATGCTCAAAAAAATCAAGAATTGTCTGAACAAAGAGCAACCGAAGTAAGAAATTATTTGATTGAAAAAGGAATAAGTCAGAACCGAATCCGAACAGTAGGCTATGGAGGTACTCGTCCGATTTCTACAAACTCAGAACAAATGAAAGAAAATCGAAGAGTAGAAGTTATCTTTGTGGATTAATTGTATCATATCGACGATTGCTACCATTTGGATTACCAAACCATATCAACGTCTTTAAAAAAATGAAATAAAAATCAATCTCCCTTAGCAATCGTCTGTAATCAGACGTTGATAATGGGAAACAAATATAAAAAAATGGCTTTTCAACTCCCAAAAAATGAAATCTTGCAAGGAAAATGGACATTTCATTATCTTTCTCCTGCAAAAAATAAATACAACGGAATTCTTTATCTGACAAAGAAAAATCTTTATTTCGAAGGAAATTTTCAAATAGAAAACCTTAGTGTAAGTGCTATTGAAGGTGGTTTTGTGATTCCTTTGAATGAAATAAATCAAATGGCAACTCAAAAAGTGATGTTTCTTTTCAATCAATTACATATTCAGATGAAAGACAAAGAAGTTCATATTTTTGATAGAGGCGTTTTGCCTGTTGGTGGGGTGATGAAGAAAATTAATGAGTATAAAAATAAATAAAATAGTAGTTCAAAGACTGTTCTCTTTATTTCTAAAAATCATATCGAAGATTAACTAAGAAGTTTCTCTTATTCATTCTATAATCAAAACGATACGAATTATTTTTTATAAGATAATGGTCTTTGTCTGCTAAGTTTGTAACTAAAATTCCTACTTCTAAATAAGGTGTAAAACGATAGGCAAACTTTGTATCAACGGTTGCCCAAGCTGCCACATTTTTTGTGCGAAAATCTTTTGTTCGGGCTGTAATATCTGAGCTTCTTCTTTCTACTTGACTTTGTGCATGAACCATTAAAGAACCCAAAAACTTATTTTTCTCATAAACAAAACCCACATTCAAATTATGTGCAGGATACCAAGTCAGTTTATCAGGACTTTCTGTAATGGTAGTATCTCTAATTGTTTCATTGAGACGTTGAACAAAAGAATAATTTCCCATAATTTGAAATGTAGAATTTGAAATGTAGAAGAAATAGAAGATTCAATTTCATATTCAATTCCAAAATTAGTCAAGCTATATAAATTCGTACTCAAATTAGCATTAGCAACACTATGAGCAATAATATCTTCAAAATTAGTATAAAAGGTATTCAATCGCATAATCGTCTTTTTAGAAGTTTGCCATTCTCCAACTAATTCAAAAGTAGTGATAGATTCTGGAGAAAGTTCATTGATATTCGAAGCGAGAGAGTATGTATTTGCACCAAACATTTCAGTAGGCGTAGGAGTACGAAATGCACGACCTCCAAGAGCTTTGATTGTAAGCGTAGGGGCGTGAAAGACAAGACCAACTCTAGGGCTAAACTGCTCAAAAGATTTTGATTCTTGCGTTCTTTCAGTAGAGTAAATATCTGTATAATTAAAAAATTGATTATCGTAACGAAGCGTAACAGTTGCTTGTAAAAGACCATTCAAAATTCTAGGAGAAGTATATTGAGTAAATAAAGCTAAATTTATCAAAGGTTTTGATTCTACAAATTCTAGCCATGCATTCATCGGTTGAGGGTCATTATCTTGAAAAGGAGAAAAATCTGAATTCAAATCAATATTCGAAGTATGAGCATCATCTCCATTGTAATAAAATACATTTCCTTCTACACCTGCTAATAAAACGGATTCTTTTCCTAATGAATATTTGTATTGCATTCTACCAAAAACATCTTCTGCACTTGTCTTTAAATATTCACTAACTCCCAAAGGATAAAAATTCTCTAATGCGCCATCAGGATAATAACGCATATTCCAATCTAAAGCATGACGCTGATAACGAACGACGTATTCTTGTACTATTTTTTTATTTAAGTGTCCACTTGTGTAACGCAAAGACAACATTTTACGGTTTTCTTTCATCGCTTCTGGCTGGTCTGGAATCAAGAATAACCATCCATGTCCTGTTTCGAATTCCCAATCGTGTTGATGATATTGAAGTTCGAAACCTGCTAATTTTCCCCTTCCTTCTAATTTCCCAAAAAGGTAATAGCTATTTCTTTTGTCATTTGTTTCTTGCTGTAAAAAATTACCTGCATCATCTGTTCTTTCTGAATCATCAAAAGACATATATTCATTTCCCAAAGTAGAAAAAGAATTAAAAGCTACCACAGCAGCCACCAAATCCCCTTCTCCACCCACTACAACATCGTAAATTTGTTTATTATTACTTCCCAAACGAATCTGTGCCATTCCATTTTGTCTAAAATCAGATGGAGAAACGGTATTTATTCCAACAGCTCCATTCATGGCATTTGCACCATAAAGAGCCGAGACAGGTCCACGAATAAGTTCTATTGATTTAGCAAAAACTAAGGGAGTGATTTCTGAAGTATAAGCCGTTCCATACAAATTATCATTATAAGGAACACCATCAACCAAAACGAGCAAATGATTATTATTCCAACCTTCATAAACACCTCTTGAACTTACTGTTTTTCTGTCATAATCTTGCGAAGGCGAAAAACCAGCTTGTCTATATAAAATATCATTCAGACTAACCCAACCGTATTTATTTATTTTTTCTTTTGAAATAACATTTACAATACTTGGCGCATCAAGTACACGTTGTTCTATTTTGGAGGCAGAAGATACTTTACCTGTCAATAGATTTTCTTCGGGTTGTAAAAGCTCATCAATACTTAATTGATAAAGTAAAGAGTCATTTTGAGCAATTGAATGTAGTGAGATGGATAAAAAAAGTAATACAAAAAGGGGAGTTAAGTAATCTTTTTTCATAAAATAAAAATAAAGGGTTGATGCAATTCTAGTAAATCTAATACAAGAAATTATTTCGTGTAATAAAATACTTGAATATTAATTCTTTTTTAAGAAATAGAGTCTTGTATCAGTCTTTGAAAGTCTTTTGATTGAAATTTAAAACGTTATTTTTTGTAGTAATGCCAAAATTAAAAAGTGAATGAGTAAAAAAATAATTACAACTTTTAGTAAGTGTTTTTCGTACACTAAGATAATTTTACTATATTGCTTCTTTAAAGTAGCAGACAGTTTTCAAACTGTCTATAAAACCCAACATGAGTGACATTTCAAAAAAGGTAAATCTTTGCCAAATTTTATTCTGTAA
>DAIUBX010000034.1:4122-11783 GCA_036846465.1 Bernardetia sp. | reverse complement strand
GAAGACACGAGCGACCTACCACAAACAATTCCTTAAGTTGACAGCATTGAGCGTCCTCGCTTGAACATTACCTAATCTAAAAAAGTATTTTGCAACTAAAATCATAAAGAACCGATTTTTTTTGCTACTACCAAATAGTTTTAACTTACTTCTTTGAAATGAAATAGATTTTGTAGATTTGTATAGAGCTAAATTTTTATTAGTTTAAGTGCTTACCATTACCATTTGTTTTTACATCTATAATCTATATGAAAATTGAAATCCAAAATCTTGGGGCAATAAAACAAGCAAAAATAAATCTTGACAAAAGATTGACTGTATTTTGTGGTCCCAATAACTCTGGAAAAACATATACTGCTTTTATGATATATGCTTTAACAAAGTCAGGCTTAAAATATTTCATGAGTGAAGACGGTACTACTTTGGTATCTGATTTAATAAAAAATCAATCTGCTGTTTTTGAAATAGAAGTTGATAAAATTTGGGAGTATAGGAATCAAGAACTTAAAGATATAAAAGAGTCATTAGATGGCATTTATGGAGTATCTGAAGAAGTGGTTACGAATCTTTTTACTGATTTTTCTATTACCATAGAAGAAAGTAAAAGTGAATTTGCTAAGAATATTTTACAAATGAATTTTGAAAATGAACTCAAACTCAATAATGTTACTGTAAAAATAAAAAAAGAGAAAAACACTAAATCAATACAACTTTCATTACAAAATAAAACCGTTTCTAAAGAAAGCATCGAAATGTTGAGTTTGTTTTTAAATGCTAAACTCTACTCATTAATTGGATTTTATCCTTTTACATCAAGTCATATTTTACCTGTCGAAAGAAATTCTATTTATACTTTTAGTAAAGAGCTTTCTATTCAAAAACAAGAATTTATCGAAAGGGCACAAGCATTAGGTTCTAAATCAACTAATAGAGATCCTTTTCATTGGCTTTTAAGAAGTTCTAAAAGATACCCTATGCCGATTAGAGATGGCTTAGAAATAGCTGAGGATTTATTCAATTATTCTAAAAATAAAACAGAGTTTTATCAATTTGCTGAAGAAATTGAAGATGAATTACTTCAAGGAAAAGTTACTATTACAAAAGATGGGGATGTTCAGTTTGCTTCCAATAAAGCAAAAAGCAAAAAAATACCAATACATTTAACTGCTTCTATTGTAAAAACTCTTTCTAGTTTAATATTTTATTTAAAACATATTGCAACAAAAAACGAACTCATAATAATTGATGAACCAGAACTTAATTTACATCCAAACAATCAAATTTATTTAACTAGAATATTTGCCAAATTAATTAACCAAGGCTTTAGGTTATTGATTAGTACACATAGTGATTATATTATAAGAGAATTGAATAATTTAATAATGGCTTCTTCTGAGAATGAAGAAACACAGAAAATTGCTAAAAAATTAGGTTATCAAAATGATATGAATCTAAAAAGTGATGCTGTTTCTGCATATCTTTTCAATTACAAAAATGATAAAGCTAGATATGTAACAGTTTCCTCAATTCAAGTTGATGATACAGGTTTTGATGTTGAAACTATTGATGAAATAGTAGAAAAATTAAACAATATTTCAGAAGAATTATTTTATTCAATCAAATATGGCATCGTAGAAAATGAGTAAATTATCTTTAATTGATTATGTGCTAAATACTGATTTTAAAATTAATGACAATTATTTAGAAGAACCTTCAGTTCGGATGAAAATTGATTTAATTAAAGATGGTTGTCAATCTATTGTTTTTCAGCTTGATAAACAATTAGGACGAGAGTACAAAGGTGGTATTTTTCCTTTTTTTGATAGCAGTAATAGTAACGTATGCACTGTATGTGATTATATTATATTTTCAGAATACAAAAATGAATTGTTTGCCTTAGTTATTGAACTAAAAAAAAGCAGTAGAGGTACACTACCTCAAATTAAGGCAGGAGAATGTTTTGTTGATTATGTCATTTCAACAGTAAATAGAACCAATAAAACCAATTATTCCATAACAAAACGCAGAATTAGTATTAGAGAATTTGAAAGAAAAAGAAAAACAAAACTCAAAGAAGTAGAATACGATGCTGAGAATCACCACTTTTTTAACCAAGATAAAATGAGAATTATTTCTTTTTTGAAATGATAATATAACTTTATAGTATCCATTACACCGAAACCCATACCGTCCCACAAAAACTAAATTCTCCCATTCGCTTACAAGAATATGGAGTAGGTATTTTTGCGCTCATTCCCACCAAATCAGCACTAAAAAAGGCATTAAAGAAAAATTATATTACCATAAATAACAAACCTGCTACGACAGCTACTTTTATAAATGGTGGAGAAACGATTATTTTGTCTATTCCAATAGAAAAAGAAAAGCCAAAAAGAGAATTCATTTTTCCTTTGAAAGTTCTTTTTGAAGATGATTATTTGGCTATCATTCACAAACCTGCTGGTATTTTGGTAAGTGGAAATAGCTTCAAAACGATTGCAAATGCACTTTCTCAAAACCTAAAACCAAGTAATCTTGAAGATGCCACCATTCCACAGCCAGTTCATCGCCTAGATTATGGAACAACAGGAATTTTGCTTGTCGGAAAAACGGCTAGTAGTATTCGTGCTTTGAATAAATTATTTGAAGACAAAGAAATTGAGAAAACGTATTATGCTGTTACGATTGGAAAAATGAAAGAAACAGAAGGCATAATAAATTCAGAAATTGATGGAAAAGAAGCTATCACAGAATATAAAGTGTTTAAATCCGTAGTTTCAGAGCGATTTGGATTTTTGAACATTGTAATACTAAGACCAAAGACAGGTAGAAGGCATCAACTTAGAAAACATTTGGCAAGCCTAGGAAATCCAATTTTGGGAGATAAAGAATATGGAATAGAAAATCTAATTTTGAATGGAAAAGGAATGTATCTACACGCCTCTAAATTGAGTTTTTCTCATCCATTTACAGATGAACTGATTTTTATTACTGATAAAATAAACGGTTTACGTCTGCCTACTAAGTTTTATAAGTTACTTCATAATGGTAAATAGTACTTCATTTCCATAAAAACCAAAAGTAGTTCCATTTTTTTACTAATAATCTTTAAAACTTCATTGCTATCTTTTGGACAGTTTCTGAATTATGTATCTTGCTATACAGTTAACTAACTCACACAATTTCACAAACATTTTATTTTATACCCCTCATTTCAATTTTATGAAACATTCTATCTACAAAATTGGAGCTGTTACGCTTGGTCTGACTATCGGACTAGGACTAACTTCTTGCAATGAACCAAAAAAATCAACGGCTACAGAAGCAACCGAAGAAGTAGCAACAGATAAAAAACCAACAGATTATTCAGCTATTGATTTGGCTAATTTTGATACAACTGTTCGTCCTCAAGATGACTTTTTTATGTATGTCAATGGTAGTTGGATGAAAAACAATCCAATTCCTGCTTCTGAAACTCGTTGGACAAGTTTTAATGAAATCTTAGAAAAAAACAGAGAAATTTTGAAACGTGTTGCTGAAGAAGCTGCCAATAATGCATCTGCTTCTCCTACTTCTGCTGAAGGGCAAGTTGCAGCATTTTACAAAAGTGGAATGAATGAGCAAAAGCGTGAAGAAATGGGTATAAAACCTCTTGAAGCTCATTTAGAGACGATTAATAAAGCAACTACTTTAAAAGAATTTTTGAAAGTTTCGGCTGATCAAAAAGCTGTCGCAGGTGGTTTGTTTAGTGTTTATGTAACGGCTGATGAAAAAAATAGTTCTACAAATGCACTTTACCTAAATCAAGGAGGAACTTCTCTTCCAAAAGCCTATTATGAAAATGCAGACTTCAAAGAAAAATTAGCTGCCTTCGAAAAACACGTTGCTAATATGTTTGTTTTGATGGGGGAAGATAAAGAAACGGCAGCAAAAAAAGCGCAACATGTAGTTGCTATCGAAACAGCTCTTGCTAAAGTTTCTCGTACACCAGCAGAGCGCAGAGATACTGAAAAGAATTATAATAAAATGACATTTGCAGAGCTTGAAAAACTATCTCCAAATATAGATTGGAAAGCGCATCTGTCTGACATTGGAGTTCCAAATATTGAGAATGTAGAAAATGTTATTTTGGGAGAACCTGAATTTTTTACAGGATTGAGCAAAGTCTTGAAAAGTAACTCATTAGATGCACTCAAAGACTATCAAAAATATCAACTTTCAAGTAGTCTTGCTGATTACCTAAATAAAGATTTCGAACAAGAAGCATTTGATTTTTATAACAAAACAATGCGTGGGCAAAGTGAAATGCAAGAGCGTTGGAAGTTAGTTTTAAATGTTATTGATAGAAGTGTAGGTCATTCTTTAGGTCAGCTTTATGTAAAAGAAGCATTTAGTCCAAAGGCAAAAGAACGTGCCGAAATAATGATAAAAGATGTTCGTACTGCTTTTGAAGATCATATCAATGGTTTAGAATGGATGGGAGAAGATACCAAAAAACAAGCTCTTACAAAACTTTCTGCCATTACTACAAAAATTGGTTATCCTGATACATGGAAAACCTACGAAGGGCTTGAGCTTTCAGAAGATAATTATGCGCAAAATATGATGAATGCAAGAAAATGGGCTACAAAAGATAACTTATCAAAAATAGGTCAGCCTGTCGATAAATCAGAATTGCACATGACTCCTTCTACTGTAAATGCGTATTATAACCCAACGAGCAACGAAATTGTATTCCCTGCTGGAATCCTTCAGCCTCCTTTCTTTAGTGAATATGCCGATGATGCTGTGAATTATGGTGGAATTGGTGCAGTTATCGGACACGAAATTTCTCACGGTTTTGACGACCAAGGAAGTCAGTATGATGCAGAAGGAAATATGAACAATTGGTGGACAGACACTGATAAAGAACAATTCAAAGAAAAAACAACTGCACTTATCAATCAATATAGTCAGTACTCAGTTTTAGAGGATATTCACGTAAAAGGCGACGCTACACTAGGCGAAAATATAGCTGATTTGGGTGGAATGGCTGTTGCTTATGATGCTCTTCAAAAAGCATGGACTAGAGATGGCAAACCAGAAAATGAAGATGGACTTACTCCAGAGCAGCGTTTCTTTGTAAGTTGGGCGCAAATTTGGCGTTCAAACTTCACAGATGAGGAGCTTCGCAACCGAATCGAAACAGATTATCACTCACCAGGTATGTTCCGTGCAAATGGTCCTTTAAGTAATTTTGATCCTTTCTTTACTGCTTTTGATGTAAAAGAAGGCGACAAAATGCGTAGAGAAAAACAAATTGTTATTTGGTAATAGTTTTTTTAGTATAATCAAAAAACGGTTTCATTATTCTATAAAAATAATGAAACCGTTTTTTATGTTAGATATTTATTGGATTTTATTGCAAAACGTGAATCCAACCTCTACATGTATCTCCGTCTGGTGAAGTCAGATAATAATAATACATAGCAGGTTCGGCTTTACTTCCCCAGTCATTATTATAATCATCGGCAGAAAATACTTCTGTCCCCCAACGATTATAAATGGTAAGTTTCCAACCAGTATTTGCCTTATCCAAAACAAAAGTTTCATTGAGCCCATCGCCATTTGGTGTAATTACATTTGGAGGTAAGACATTATCTACCGTAACAGTCGTAGTTTGTTCTTGGTCACAAACTCCATTCGAAGCTTTTAGTTTTATGGTATAAGTTCCAGCTTCTGTGTACGTATATTCTGTTGGATTCGAAACATTGATTGAGTCTCCATTGCCCAAATCCCATACCCAATTTCCATCTCCTGTATTCTTGCCATTAAACAAAATCGTTGCAGGTGCGCCACATTCAGGAGAGTGTTGAACATCAAAGTCAAGAACTAATTTGTCCACTACTGTAACCGTAACTGTGCTATCTGTAAAACAACCTCCATCAATATTAGAAATTCTGACATTGTAGATAGTAGTTTGGTTTGGCGATGCGATTGGGTTTCGAATGGTTGGGTCGTTCAGTCCTGTTATTGGTGTCCATTCGAATAAATCTCCACCTATTACGTTTAATTGTGCACTTTCTCCTCTACAAATAATCGGACTTTCAGGCATTCTGATTGTTGATAGAAAGATATTTTTATCATCAATAACTGCATTTGCACTATTACTAGTAGAATCTTGACAAAGAGCATTTTCTACACGTAATGTAATTGTATAAACACCTTCACTATCATATTGAAAAGGAGCAGGGTTACGAAGAGTTGAAGTTCTGCCGTCTCCAAAATCCCAAAAGAAGGATGTTGCACCTACTGTATTATTTGTAATTTCTACAATCGGTAATTTATCACATCTATCCAAAATAGTTACGTCAAAATCTGGTCTTAGTTCGGGTAGCACTGTAATGGTCACTTCCTCTTCCTTTACACAACCATTTGTAGTAGTAATACTGACAGTATAGGTAGTCGTTTCTGTTGGTGTAGCAATTGGATTTGAAATTGTAGGATCGCTTAGTCCAACTGTCGGACTCCAACTAAATACCACTCCTTCACCAGACTCAAGTTGTAAAGATTGTCCCAAACAAATCGAATTATTAGGCGATACAAAGAAATTATTGATAGAATAATCAAATTCTTTGATGAGCGAATCCGAACAAGCAACATTATTTAGTATTAATTTTATTCTATAATTTCCTGCTGCATTGTATGAAATATTGGTAGGATTTGGAGAAGTAGAAGTTTGTCCATTTCCAAAATCCCACAAATAAGACGTTGCACCAACTGTATTATTGACAATACTTACTGTCGGAAATTCATTACAAAGATTAGATTGTACAATATCAAAATCTGGAATAATTTCTTCTCCTACTACCATTCTAATTTGACGCTCTTCTTCACAACCGTTTCTACCTGTTACCTTTATGGTGTATGTAGTTGTTTCGGTAGGAGATGCAATCGGATTTCCGATAGTTGGGTCACTAAGTCCTGTTGCTGGTGTCCACTCGTAAGAAGTTCCTCCTGTTACATTGAATTGTACAGACTGTCCAAAGCAAATTGTTGTATCTCCATTGAACGTGAATACGTCTGGGTCAATTACGATTTGTTGGGTGACAGAATCTTTATCATTACAAATATCATTTTCAGCTACTAATTTTATGATATAAGTTCCTGCTGTATAAGTTTGTGAAGGAGGGTTGAGAGCCGTAGAGGTTTGTCCATTCCCAAAATCCCAAACATAAGAAGTTCCATTTTGGGTCGTATTTATAAAACTAACCACAGGGTTTTCGGAGCAAGGATCATCAATAGTAAAGGAAAAACTAGGAATTAGCTCATCTAAAACAGTAATTGTGGTAGTCAAATCTTTACGACACCCTGCTGCATTTTGTGTTGTGAGTGTATAAGTTGTTGTTTCTGTTGGTGTGGCTACTGGGTTTGGACTTCTTGGATCGCTTAGTCCTGTACTTGGTGTCCAAAGGTAGTCTGTTCCTCCACTTGCTTGGAGTCGTACAGATTGTCCTTTACAGATAGTAGTATCAGGAGAAACTGCAAAATCAGCAGGTGAAACTGTGATGGTTAGAAATGTACTGTCTTCTTTTATACATAAAAATTTTGTATTTATATTTAAAAACCGTCTTTTATACTTATAAACCTTGTACGGACACAACGTTTATTTTGGAAATATA
>DAIUBX010000034.1:2305-4112 GCA_036846465.1 Bernardetia sp. | reverse complement strand
CTGTCTTCTTTTATACATAAAAAAGGATTTCTAGCAATTAATTTTACTCTGTATGTTCCTGCTTCCGTAAATGTGAAAGGTACATTATCAGCTTGTGTAGAAGTTCCTAAGCCTCCAAAATCCCACTCGTATGTAACTCCTTCTACACTTCGATTTAAAAAAGTAACATCAAATGGCACACAACCACGAATATCATTAGCTGATATGAAATCAGCTTTCAAAACACCTAATTCTATCTTAAAAGCAGCATTATTACAGTTACTAGAGTTATTTCGGTTAGAATATGCCCCTGGTGTAGTTATAAACCCACTTCCTGTACACGCACAAACAGCCTGATAAATAGTTCCTGTTTTTTTATCAAAACGACTTGTACCTCCATCTACATGTTCTCTAACATAAGAAGTTCCTCCAAAAAAACTACCATAAACTAAATTGGTAGCGTCTTCACTCAATATCATTGTATAAAAATCATTCCCACCCAAATCTGTATTGGGTTGAATAGCATTTGAAGTTGTAGGTAAGCCTCCCACATCTATACCTGTAAGATAGGTAGGATGATTAGAATCTGCATAAATATTACTGCTACCCCAACCTGCAATATAAATATTTCCACAATCATTTACCATAAATGCTGTTGGAGTAATACCCGGTTGAAAACTACGCCCTCCTACAACTGTAGCCATAAGAATAGTATTTAAGTTTGACGAAATTTTACGAACAAATAAGCCTCCTCTATTATTAAAATAGACTCCATTTGTCACAGGTTGAGAACCTCTTGTTTGTCCAAAAACAAAAACATTATTGCTTACATCTACATCTACATAATAGGCTTGGTCATACGCATTTGTTCCTAAATAACTAGCCCCTTGCCATGCAAAATTAGACGCATAGCGAACAATAAATCCGTCTATCTCGCCCCCATAAAATGACTGCATTGTTCCTCCATGAGTAATTAGGTCATCACTCATTGTGCCCCCTACGACATAAATATCTCCAGCAGAAGAAAGCTGAATACCAAAAGCAGCATCTAAATTATTTCCACCTACATACGTACTCCAAAGCAAAGAACTAAGATTAGAGTTAAATTTAGCCACTACTCCTTCTTGTCTTCCTTGAAAGGTAGTGCGATGAGCCGAAACCATTGGAAAGTCAGCCGAATTTGTTGTACTGGCAATGTAAATATTATCATTTGCATCAATTACTACCTCATTACGAACCTCATCACCATAATTTTTGACTAGCTGATTATTGATTGCTCCTGTTCCTCCACCTAAATTAACACTATTCAGACCATCATTACCATTTCCTCCCAAAAAGGTACTTCCAGTTAAAGCACTTCCATTGGCACTTAATTTAGATATAAAAATATCAGAACCATTACTAAATTCGTAAGCACCTAAAACAGATGCACTACTTCCACCATTAAACGAATTGTCATAAGCTGATACAGTAGGAAAATCTGAAGAACCTGTTATTCCTAAAATAACTAATTCATTTCTACTATTTACAATCATGCTAGAGGGAACATCAGTCTGCGCTCCTCCTAAAAAAGTAGCATAAAAAAGACCTGTTCCTTGTGCATTATATTTTAAGATAGAAACATCTATCAACCCATTAAAAGTAACATCAAAAGCCCCCCCCGTAAGAGGAAAACCTCCTCCAAAAACAGTTCCTCCTGAATATAAATTACCATCATCATCATAAGTTGCTGTATTTCCCCAGTTATCTGATTGAGCACCCGAAAAAGTGGAAAAAATAAGAACTGGGTCAATGATTAGCTCATAACTTTTGTCATAACCTTTCGGAA
>DAIUBX010000034.1:0-2295 GCA_036846465.1 Bernardetia sp. | reverse complement strand
AATCAAAAGTAACTTGTGGCGTTTTGTCTTTTCCTTTTTTGTATTTTAAGACAAATTTTGAAGGCACTTCTATTTTTTGTCCATCAATGATTTGATAGCAATACGGAGCTTGTTCGATGATTTTGTTTATCGAAGTTTGGATATGCAAATGTCCACTTTCTAATGTTACTTTTTCAGCATATTTATAGTTCATAGCTATTTGAGAAGCATCAGCACCAGCAGCCACTATGAAATCATACTTTAATTGTTCTGATTGAAGATACAAATGAAGGTTTATATTTGGATAGATTTCTTTATAGGTAAGTTCTGAATATCCTCTTGCATTTTCTGCCCATTTGCTACGGTCATTTCCTAAGAAGTAATTAAACTTCGTGTCATGTTCTTGTTCTGAAACAATTTTTGGAAACGGATTCGAATTTTCAAACTCTACTTCAAAAGAGTGTGCTTTTATTCCGTCTTTATGTTTTTCGTGTTCTTCTGCTTCTTCTTGTCCATGTCCGTGTTTCAAAGCACTTCCATCATAAAAAGAATACTGTAATGAATTTTGACGAATAAATAAAAAACCTGATGGGATATTAGCTCTATATTTTACTACATCGTCCCATTGATTTTTATTTTCTATAAAAGTAAGAGGAGTTTTTACTTTGGGTGCATGTACTCCTGTTTGCTCAGATAATTTATCGAAGTGATTGTGATTATCTTGCCCAAAGGTATCTAAAGGCACAAAAGCCATAAAAGAAATCCAAGAGAGAATATAAACGAGAAAGAGGTTATTTTTCATGAGTTTAAATAATTGAAAGACTTAAATTGAATTGAACAATCAAAAGCCAAGTAAGAATACTATTTTTTATAAAAATTGTTAAAGACAACTATTTTGTAGTGTTACAAAGACATTTTTTCTTTAGCCAATCAGTTTAGTGAGTTGTATTTCGTTTTTTTAAAAAGCTAAAACCTATTAAAAATATTCTTTTGTTAGAAATAAATAGCCTTTTCTACTAGATTAGAGTCTATAAGCCAAATAGAGTTTAAAAAAGTATAATAACAAATATAATCAATTTTTAGAATCGTTCGTATAAATAATCTGTTTTGTAAAATCTATAAGTAAGGCAATTAAAAACCTTTTTTACTTCATAATTTATCAAAAATAGCTACCTTTAGTCTTTGTTTTGACTTTCCATTCTATCAAAAAATATAGTTTTTATGTCTTCTAATTTTTTACGTGTACTATTTTCTTCCTCTTTAGTTTTGGGTCTCATGTTGAGTTTGCTTTCTTGTGGTACTACTTCTACTACCGAAACTACCACTACTACAACTAATACTGTTCAAGAAAAGCCACTTTTACCAGTTCCTGCTTTTAATCAAGATTCTGCATATCGTTTTATAGAAGACCAAGTTGCTTTTGGCGCACGTTTTCCTAATAGTGAAGCACACCAAAAAACAGGAGATTATATCATAAATAAACTAAAAAGTTTTGATAAAATAAGCGTACAAGTTCAGAATTTTACGGCAGCTTCTTTTGATGGCAAAATGCTTTCTGGTCGTAATATCATAGCTTCATTCAATCCAGAAGTAAAAAAGCGTGTTTTGTTGGCTGCCCATTGGGACACTCGTCCTTTTGCAGATCAAGACGATGAGCGCAAAGAAGAACCTATTTTGGGTGCAAATGACGGAGGAAGTGGAGTAGGAATTTTGTTAGAAATTGCCCGTACTTTATCTGTTTCAACAGAGCAACCTCAAATAGGAATTGATATGATTTTCTTTGACTTAGAAGATTATGGAGATAACTCTACACCAAATTCATATTGTTTGGGTTCTCAGCATTGGGGAAAAAATAGAATGCCTACAAATTATACAGCCTATTATGGAATTTTATTGGATATGGCTGGTGCAAAAAATGCAAAATTTGCTCAAGAAGGATATTCTATGCAAACTGCGCCTTCAGTAGTCAAAAATGTATGGAATATGGCGCACCGAATTGGTTATGGTAGTTTTTTTCCTTTTGAGGAAGCTCCTGCCATTACAGATGACCACGTTTATGTAAATCAATTAGCTCAAATTCCGATGATTGATATTATTGAATATTCAACAGAAGGAAAAGGATATTTTGGCAGCTATTGGCATACACACGATGATAATATGGATATTATTGGAAAAGAAACGCTAAAGGCTGTCGGACAAACTGTAACGCACGTTATTTATAATGAAGAAAATAAAGTACAGTAAATACCGTGTTTAAAAAGCATAAAACAGGGTTAAAACCCTATCGATTACCCACATGTTTTTTAAATTCAAAAA
>DAIUBX010000033.1:10024-11792 GCA_036846465.1 Bernardetia sp. | reverse complement strand
TATTTACTTCTAACTTCATAAATCTAACTTCATAATTTATTTTACCAGTCTCCTTCACTTTCATCAAAAAAGTCTAATTCGTTTTTTTGAGCCTCTTTTCTTCCACTTTTGTTGATATAATAACGCTCTCCGTCTTTTTCTACAAGAGCTTGTGAAGTTGTACCAAAACCCTCTGCATAATCATAGATAAGTGGAATAATTATCTTTCCTGATTTATTGACATATCCCCACTTTTGACCTTTACGGACAGCTATTGGTTCATCTTCAGTTGTACCTACGTCATCGTATTCTGTGCTAATTACTTCTTCTCCATTTTCATTTATAAAGCCTTTTTTGTCATCTTTGGCTACTTCTAAAAGCCCACTAATAAAAACAGAACTTACAGAAGAATAACGATTTGGGTTTATTTTTTGTTCTCCATTGTTACGCAAATCTATAAAACCATACTGCAATTTTTCATTTGTTTTTTCTGCAATAATAATGATATTTTCATTGTTGGTGAAACGAATTTGGTCATATTTGATAGGTATAACTTGCTCTCCTTTATGATTAATCATTCCCCATTTACCATTTTTCTTTACTTCTGCTTTTCCATTTTTGAAGTCACCAGCCTGTTCGAATTCAATAGGTAAAATAATTTTAGCTTCTGTACTCACATAACCATTTTTACCATTCAGCGTAACTTTTGCATATCCTTCTGAAAAATTATCAATTTGATCATAAATAATCGGAATTAGCATTTTGCCTTCCATATCAATAATTCCCCATTTTCCATTACGCTCTACTTTTGCATAACCAGCAAGTGGCTCTACCTCTTCTCCAAAACCAGAACTTTGAGGATAAATATAGAAAAATGATTCAGCATTATCATACTCTCTTGGAATAGCAATCGTTTCTGTTTTTGTATTGAAAAAGCCATATTTCCCTTCTTTTTTTACTTTTTTCAGAACGGCATCAACAGCCATCAAGGTATAATCTACATCATCAAAATTATACTCAATGATTTCATTTTTGCTGTTTAGGTAATTCCAAACACCATTTCTTTCTAAGAAAATTCGGTTTCTTCCTACTGTCGAACTGATTCTGTCATACGCAAAAGGCATTATGTTTTCATTCTCAACGTGAAGTCCCATTTTTCTAGTTGTTTCGTCTTCTGTCCACATAAACGGAATTTCGTCCATATCAATAAAAATATCAGAAGCAGAAGCAACTTGCAAATAACGATTTCCAAATTTATCAATTGCTTGCCAATCATCACCATATTTTACCCAACCTTGTTCGTCTAAAAATGGCAATGCACCATCATAATTAAATTCGATAAATGGGCTTCCACTAATAGAAATATATCCCCACTTTCCATCTTGTTTTACGGCAGCAAAACCTTCTGAAAATGAATACGCTTCTTCGAATTTTGGAGGAATAAGCCAATTTCCATCTGCTGATAAATAACCATATTTTGGGTTTTCTTTATCAGATTTTGTATTTTCTTGTGCTAAGGCAAGTCCATTTTGGAAAGATTCTACCATTTTATAGCTTGGTTCTATGAGCCATTTGCCATTCTTATCAATAAAACCCCATTTTCCATTTTCTTTTACGGCAGCAAATCCAGAAGAAAAAGGCTTTGCATCTTCATACTTTTTCTTTATTTTTTTTCCTTTTTCATTTAGATAGGTATAATTTCCGTTGTGGTATTTGGCAAGAGCAAAACCATCAGAATAAGGATAAATATAATCCCAATTAAATTTTGTAATTACTTTTCCTTCTCTTT
>DAIUBX010000033.1:9330-10014 GCA_036846465.1 Bernardetia sp. | reverse complement strand
TTTATTATTCCAAAATTTCCATTAATACGAGCGATTGCACTTCCTCTAAAAAAACGTCCTATTTCATTATAGACAACAGGAACAGTAATCTTTCCTACCGAATTCATAAGACCTACTTTTCCGTCTTTATGAACCTTTAAATAATCATTACTTAGCTTTTCTATTTTATCATAAATAGGTTCTTGTAATAGTTTTCCTGTTGGACTAATTGCTCCCCAATGTTTATTTTTCTTTACCAAAATCAAATTATCTTTATAGAAAATGTCCAGTTCATCGTATTGAGTTGGAGCGATAATTTTCCCATTCTCTCCCATAAAACCGTATTTATTTAGCTTTCTTATCCAAGCCAAATTTTTGGTAATAAAATGAATTTCATCATATTCTAAAGGAACAACGAGTTCTCCATTTTTATTGATTGCTCCCCAATGGTCGTCTTTTTTTACGTGAGCAATCCCATTTTCAAAATTATCTATTTCTTGATAAATAATAGGTACAACCAGCTTTCCCTCTTTATTTATTAAGCCAAAAAGGTCGTTTTGATATACTTTTGAAAGTCCATCAATAAAAGGTTCATAAATAGGATAAGATGATTTGAATATTTCTTTTCCAGTTTTATCAATAAAAAACCAATCTTTGTCTTTTCTAACTGCTCCCAAACCTTCTGAAAAATATTTTGCTTCATCG
>DAIUBX010000033.1:8719-9320 GCA_036846465.1 Bernardetia sp. | reverse complement strand
TAAAATCTACAACTATTTTTCCTTTTTCGTTGATGTAGCCCCATTTATTATCATCTCCTGTTCTTACTTCGGCTACTTCTTCATAAAAAAAAGGAATGTCTTTATAGATTATTTTGATTACTTCATTTCCTTCTTTATCTATTTTTCCCCAAAGTTTATTTTTTTGAACTAAGGCTGTTCCCTTCTCAAAATCTTTTGCATTTTCATAGATAAATGGAATAACTTCTTTTCCTGTTTTGTCAATAAAGCCATATTTTCCATCTTTTCTGGCATAAGCCAATCCTTCTGAAAAATTATAAGCATCTTCATAAATCAAATCAATAACTAAATTTCCTTCTAAGTCAACAAAACCCACACGATTATTTTTCTGAACTCTAGCCATTCCATTTTTGAAAGGATAGGTATAAGAATATTCAAAAGGAACAATAGACACATTTTGAATATCTATAAAACCTGTTCTACCTTCCAAACGAGCTACAGCTCTACCTTCTTTAAAAGCTCCTAATTCTTGATAAATAATGGGAATAAATTGTATATCCTCTTCTGTAATGTAGCCCCAACGTCCATTTTTTTGAACTCTAGCTATATTAATTTGTTTATT
>DAIUBX010000033.1:5003-8709 GCA_036846465.1 Bernardetia sp. | reverse complement strand
TAAAACATAATTTTGAAAAATTTAATAAATTTATATTAAAAAGAAGCTCATAGACAAAAAGTTTTCAGTTTTTTTTTCTCATCCTTAATTTGCTCAAAGTCTAATGCTTGAGAATAGTGTGCAGGAATCAAAATTATTCCTGTTTTTTTATCTTTATAGCCATACTTTTGAGTTTCTCCATCCTCACTACTTTGATGAAATGAAACTAAATTTTGACTGTATAGATTAGTTGAAAATAAAATTAGACATACAAAAAAAGCCAAAATTGCAAACTGTTTGCAGCTAGATAAAAAACGAGCTAAATGAATATAAATATGGGTGTTCATGCAAATAATGGTTAGGCTCAGGAAAATTCTTAGCACAAAGTAGGAAAATAATCAATCAAAGTTGAGTTAGTAGAACTAATTTATAGTAGTTTGAGCAAAGAAACAAATCTAAAGACTTTTTGAAGTTTAATTTTAATGTAACTTTGGGTTTTAAAAATCAAATATATTTATAAAAATGGGAAAAATAGCTTTAGAAGAATTAGATTTTTTTGCTAAACATGGCGTTCTCAAAGAAGAACAAATCATTGGAAATCGGTATCGAATCGATGTTGAGGTAGAAGCAGACTTAGAAACAGCTTCAAAAAGTGACAATGTAGAAGACACCATCGATTATGGACATTTGTACAGAATTATAGAGCGAGAAGTAAACACACCAGCCAAACTTTTGGAACATTTAGCAGGAAATATTTTGAACGGAATACTAGAAGAAATTCCAAAAGTAGATAACGCAAAAGTGATTGTACATAAATACAACCCACCGATTGGGGCTATTTGCAAATGGTCTAAGATAACTTTAGAGAGAAATAGAAATAAATGATTAGAAAATTAATTCTTTTTCTTTTCTATAAAAAGAGCTGCTTTTTGTACCATTTTACAAAAACTCTTTTCAAACTCTTCATACTGTTGATTTTGAATTTCTATTTCTTGGTCTGTCAAATCTTCTATATTTTCGTATTCTATTTTTGGAAAATAAACATGACGAATGCGTTTGAGAGAAAATGATTTTGGTGCAAATAAACTTTCATCATCCTCTAAACTGCTCCCATCCATAAAACCAATGACTAAATTTTCTTTCGTTAGATTGAGATAAATCAAGGGCTTATTTTGATACTCATAAAAAGGAATTTTCCATTTTATAGATTCTTTTATAGTTGGTAATTCTCTAAAAATGAGCTTACGCAAATAGAAAAGTTCATTTTGATAGTTGCCTTGTCTGAAAATATATTCGCTTACAGCTTCTGATTGTTGCATTTTCATTTTTTGTCAAAAAGCCTTTTCCAAAATAGATTTAGAAAAGGCTTTTTAGGTGCATAATTTTAGAAATTTAATTTCTTACTTCTGAAATCTGACTTCTAACTTTATTTAGACTGTTGTAATATCCTTTTCTTTGTCTTCTAAAAGAGCCTCAATTTTTTTGATATAATCATCTGTAAGTATCTGCACTCTACCTTCTGCACCTTTTACCATGTCTTCTGGCGCACCATCGATGGCACGGAGCGCATTATTTGTATTTTTACGAACATTACGAATGCCTATTTTTCCTTCCTCAGCTTCAGCTTTTGCACGTTTGACAAGTTCTTGGCGACGCTCACCTGAAAGATCTGGTACATTAATGCGAACCAAATCAGCTTCTCCCATTGGATTGAAACCTAAGTTACTATCACGAATAGCACGAGTAATTTCGGCAACCATAGCTTTTTCCCAAGGCTTAATCATAACCGTCTTTACATCGGGAATAGAAATATTGGCTACCTGAGCAAGTGGTGTTTGAGACCCATAATAATTTACCATAACACCATCAAACATAGAAGCTGTTGGTTTTCCTGCACGGATTTTAGTAAATTCCGTAATGGTATGTTTAACAGCCTTTTCCATTTGTTCTTTTGCATCATCAAGATACATATTAATTTCCTCTTGCATGGTTTCTATTATTTTGAATGAAATTTAATGAATTTTAGTAATTTTAGTAAATAAAATACCAAAACTACTAAATTACTCTAAAAAGATACTAACTATTTTGAGAAAAATTAGTTTTATAATTAATTTTCTAGTCAAAGAATTATGAAATTCTGCTAAAAGAAAGCTAACTTGTTTTATTGAATCTTGGTTTTGCACCAAAAAAATAACTTCATTTTTTATTTAGCTATATTATTTTTCAGTTCTATTTTTCACTTTTTGCCCTATTTTTATGTTAGAATTCAAAGTTATCGAACACAATTCAAAAGAGTATTGGGATACTGTTCATTTAAGAGAATTAGTTTTGCGCCAACCTTTAGGTATGCGTTTTTCTGCTGAGGAATTAGAGCTAGAAAATAATAGCTATCATATTGCAGCCTATGATGAAAATCATAAAATAGTTGGTGCTGCGATGTTTGTCCCTTTATCGCCTACCAAACTTAAAATGCGACAAGTAGTAATAGCAGAAGACTGGCAAGGAAGAGGCATAGGAAAAGAACTCATTGAGTTTGCTGAAACCTTTGCTCAATCTAAAGGCTATCAAATCATTGAAGCTAATGCAAGACAAACAGCTATCGGATTTTATGAAAAAATGAATTATCAAACACAGGGAAAAGAATTCACTGAAGTAGGAATTCCTCACATGAAAATAGAAAAGAAATTGAATAAATAAGATAATTAGAAATAATTACAACCTGCTAAAACAGCAATTACAAAATAAAGATTTCGTCCGTTTGCCCTATCTCACAACAGACTGGGAAGTCTGTTATACAAGTAAAAAGCATTTGAAATTAACTAGTAACTGATTACTGTTTACTTCTAACTGATTTTTCCTCGTACATATAATCTTCTCTAATGAGTTCAGCAGGTTCTAAAAACGATTTATCAAGTCTATCAAAATGATAAATCCCGAGTGCATTCGGAACAAGTTCTGCAATATACGAACGTCTAATTTGATGGGTTTGGAGGTAAAAAATTTCTATAAATGGCGCAGAACGAATCAATTTATTTTTGAGTTGATGGGCTAGAAATTCTCTCTCAATTTCATTTTTTTGTTTTAAATATTCTATAAAAAGAGAGTCAAAACGGAGTTTTTTTACAGAAAATAAATCAGTTTTATCCACTTTATTAAGAATGCTCATTTTACTAGAATCATTCAGAATTTTATTTTGAGAATTCGTTTTAGCTTTCATTTTTTCCTTTTCAAAATCTAAAAAACCTTCTTTCTCCACCAAAAATTTATCATAACTTTTCACATCAAAATACTTCCAAAACAAAAAACTCTCATCTGCAAAAGAAGCCTTAAAGCGTTTTGCAATCAAGTCAGCCTTGCCCTTATTGATTTTATCTAAATAAAGAATTGAATTTATTCCTAAATTCTTCCATTGTTTTCGTGCTAGATTTACCCAAGCTGTATCTTTTTTTTCTGCAAAAATTTTGATAAAATTAGTAGAATCAAAACCTATTTTTTGTAAAATATCCTTGCTTGTTTGTGGGTGGAAATAATATCCATCTGCCTTATTTTGAGTGTTTTTTGGTAAAATATTTGGAAAAATTCCTTCGTGAGCTGACGAAGAGTAAGACGGAATCTTTTTAAATTCTTCTCTATAAATTCCCATATTCAATGCCTGACGGAAAGATTGAACCGTAAAAAAATTAGAATTTAATTCTAATTCATCTCTAGTATCTCCCTTCTTATCCTT
>DAIUBX010000033.1:0-4993 GCA_036846465.1 Bernardetia sp. | reverse complement strand
AATTTAATTCTGCTAAGTCCACATCAGAAGTATCTAAAAGAATCTCAAAACCTAACGTTTGAAGAATTGGAAAAGAATCTATTTGAATGAATTTTGAAACAAACTTTTCACTTTGTTTTTTAGATTTATCTGTATTATTATTTTTATATTTTTTCTGGTTTAATTCTTTTTCTTTTTGGATAATAAATGGGAAAACGGATTGAGTTTGTTCGCTTGAAGGAAGCCAGTCTAATTGATCGTTTAGGATTTTATACGCAATACCTTCTGGATTTTGATAAAAATAAACGTGTATTTCATCTAAAAGAGGAAGTGTATCTAATTTGATTGTCTTGTGAAAATAATTTTGATTTTTCTTTAATGTTATTTGCTGATTATCTTCAAAATAATCTACATAAAAAGCACCCGAACCAACAGGCGAAAATTTACCTCCCAAACCACTACTTTTATTCGGAACAATCAAACTTTCAGTACAAGAAAGCAACTGCACCAAAGGCGAAAACGGAATTTGTAAATGTATCCTAAATTTTCTCTCATTAATTACTTCAAATGCTTTTTCATAGTCTGTTCCAATTAATTCTTTGAAGATTTGAGTTTGAAGAGAAATTTCATTTTCATCATTTTCATTCTTTTTTCCTTCACTTTTTACCCATTTTATCAAACTTTCTACTACATCTTTTACCTCTAAAAATTCCGTCGTCGAAGTGCTATGAAGTTGAATATTTGGTTTTAAGACAAATTCCCACGTTAAACTATCGATCTGCGTTGTAGAATCTGCCAAAGAAGGATAAAAATTTCCGTCATTTTCTAATCGCCAAAGTCCATTAAAAATCTGATGCACAATTCTTCTTTCAGCTTCATTGGTTACAGAAAGAGGATTTAGAGTTTTGACAAATTCTAATTCGTTGTAACGAAATATTTTTTGATTGATTTTTTGTTTTTCATCTTTGCTTTTACAAGAGAAAAGAAAACTAATTGAAATAATAAAGATAGAAATGTAATGTAGAAACTTCATTTTTTATAAATTGTAAAAACCCTAAGGGTCTTAAAGACCCTTAGGGTTTGATGTAATAAGACTGTCAAAGTTACTCAAAAGTATTAAATTATTTTCTAGTCAATTTCTTCTATCAAATGCAAAAATTCACTCAACATCATTGCCGTTGCGCCCCAAATAGAATCTTCATTTACAGCAAAATAAGGAACATCTAAAACAACATCATTAGCCAATTTGACCTGTTTTTGCATACGCAATTCTGGATTTTGGAGAAAAGAAAGAGGAGCTTCAATAACTCTTGCTACTTCTTTTGGGTCTGGAATAAAACTCGGTTTTGCATCCAAAAAACCAACAAAAGGCGTAACCAAAGAATCACTTGGTGGAATATATAAATCCGACAAACTTCCCAAAATATTTATTTTTGGAACAATTACGCCTATTTCTTCTTGTGTTTCTCTGATAGCAGTCATCATTAAATTTTCATCTTGTTCTTCTCTTCCTCCCCCTGGAAGTCCGATTTGTCCTCCATGATTATGTACGCCTTCGTATTGAGGACGCAAAACCAAAGGCAGCCCCCAATCAAATTTTTGGTTTCCATATTCATCTTTCGTTGTATCCTGAGAAGGATAAAGCAACATCAAAACGGCTGCAACTCGTGTTTTTTTTCTTTCTTTGTATTGAAATGAAAATTCTTTCGTTCGTGTCGAAGATTCCATCAAAGTATGTGCTTTTTGAGCAGGACGATGAGGAGAATCCAAACGGTTTTTAAGTTTTTGTATAAAATCCATTTTACAGTTATCGGTAAGTAGTAAACAGTTATCAGTTAATTTCTATTATAGAAACTGTTTAAACTTTGATAATGGTTTTGAAACAGTTTCATAATTACAAAATACGCTAAATAGCCTTATTTTGTTTAAATTTTAAAACAACTAAAATTGTCTAACACTTTTAGAAGTGTCTTGACAAATAAAGAAATTCGTAATTTTTAATTCGTAATTCGTAATTGAATCCTAAATATGAAAAATTTAAAAGTTGGTTTAGTCCAACAAACATGCAGTACCAACCGAGAAGAAAACATCAAGAAAAGTCAAGAAGGCATCAGAGAATGCGCCAAAAATGGAGCTAATTTGGTCGTCTTGCAAGAACTTCACAATAACATTTATTTTTGCCAAAGTGAAGACGTAAATTATTTTGACCTTGCCGAAACCATTCCGGGTTATACCTCAAATGCCATTGCAGAAACGGCAAAAGAATGTGGCGTTGTTGTCGTTGCTTCTATTTTTGAAAGAAGAGCAGCAGGAATTTATCACAATACAGCCGTAGTTTTGGAAAAAGACGGAACGATTGCAGGAACATATCGCAAAATGCACATTCCAGACGACCCTGCGTACTATGAAAAATTCTATTTTACACCGGGAGATTATGAAAAACGAAGTTCTGACGAAAAAGGAGTAGGTTTTGAGCCTATCGATACTTCTGTCGGACGTTTAGGAATTTTGGTTTGTTGGGATCAATGGTATCCAGAAGCAGCTCGTTTGATGGCTTTGGCTGGTGCAGAAGTTTTGATTTATCCAACAGCAATTGGTTGGGAAAAAGGCGACACGCAAGACGAAAAAGACAGACAACGAAACGCTTGGATTATTTCACAACGAGGACACGCAGTTGCTAACGGTTTGCCAGTAATTTCGGTCAATCGAACAGGTTTTGAAGAAGATTCGACAGGCGTAACAAACGGAATTACGTTTTGGGGAAATAGTTTTGTAACAGGCTCACAAGGTGAGTTTTTGTTTGAAGGAACACAAGACAAAGAAGAAAATAATGTCGTAGAAATTGATATGAAACGAAGTGAAAATGTCCGTCGTATTTGGCCTTTTCTTAGAGATAGACGAATTGATGCCTATTCGGAATTATTAAAAAGGTATAGAAGTTAGAATTTATTTTTAACCGTCAGTTAGATTCAAATGATACTACTGACGGTTTATTTTTTCAATTTTTAACTAAAATTCAATTTCGTTCATTACATTTGCCTATCTCTCTACATAAAAATCCTTTTTCTCATTTATCAGCACCACAACTTATGAATTTTGATTTACTACTCTCCAACGTTACCAATCCAACACTTTTATTTTTTGTCTTGGGCGTTTTTGCTGTAAAAGTAAAAAGTGATTTAGAAATTCCTGCTGGTTCGGTTAAGTTTATTTCGTTGTATTTACTTTTATCCATTGGCTTTAAAGGTGGACAAGAACTTTCTCATAGTGAGTTTGATTTAGAAATTTTATCTTCGCTCCTTTTCGGTATTTTCCTATCTGTCATCGTTCCTTTTTATACATTTTTTATCTTAAAGCGCAAACTTTCCATTTATGATGCTGGTGCGATTGCTGCTGCCTATGGTTCGGTAAGTGCCGTTACTTTTGTGGCTGCGTCCTCTTTTTTGGAAGCTCAAAAATTGACTTTTGGTGGACACATGGTAGCCGTTATGGCTCTTATGGAAGCTCCTGCGATTGTGGTTGGCGTAGCTTTGATTATGCTTTATAAAGGCAAAGAAAAAAAAGCAAAGTTAGCACAAAGTAAAATGGAAAACGAAAAAGAGAAATATACAGAAGAAGAACACGATGACCACGAAGTTAATCTCCCTACACAAAACTTTCCCGTTGATGACACCTACGACGCTGCACCTCCTCAAAAAATCTCTTCTACAGCAAAATTAAAATCTATCATTATTCACTCTTTTACAAATGGTAGTGTTTTGATGGTTTTGGGAAGTTTGGTCATTGGACTTATTGCAGATGAAAAACAAGCCGAAGGAATCAAACCATTTACAACTGATATTTTTAAAGGTTTTTTGGCTATTTTTCTTTTGGCAATGGGAATTGAAAGTGGTAAAAAATTGAGTGCTTTCTTAAAATCGGGTTGGTTTGCTGTCCTTTTCGCTATCATTATTCCAATTTTTAATGGCTGTATAACGGCTGTTTTGAGTGGTTTGATTACAGATAATATAGCAAATCGTTTTGTTTTTGCCGTTCTGGCTGCGAGTGCTTCGTATATTGCCGTTCCTGCTGCGATGAAAATTGCCGTTCCAAAAGCAAACTCTGGTCTTTTTATTCCAATGGCTTTAGCTGTAACTTTTCCTTTTAACATTACTATCGGAACGCCTATTTATTTTATGTTGATTCAGTAAAATTTTATCAGAACAAAAAACACTATTATTTCTCCTTCTTTTTTTTTAGTTTTGATTATCTGTTCTCAAAATTTACCAAATAGATTATTTTTAGTGTATTTTTAGGCTACTTTTGAGAAAAATTGATTTTTGTCTGTCAAAACCTATGAAACGTATTCTTATTTCATTATCTGATTCTGAAAAAGAACAGAAAGAGGAAAAATTATTAAAATGGCTAGAAGAGGAAAATATCCAAACCGAAGCCCTAGAAACTTATGTCCAAACTGAAATAGACGAGAAATTAAAAACAAAAGAAGACGAAACAGAGCAAAAAGTAAAAAAAACAAGTAAAAAAATGCGCTTAGTAGCTGTCGTTTCTTTAGGTGTAATTTTAGTTTTGGGAGGACTTGCATTTTTTCAGATGATAGAAACTGATAAACAAAAAGAACTTTTGAAAGAATCTCAACAAGAATCGAAATTACATCGTCAAGTTGTTCAACAATTACAAGATTCTTTGATTGCTCGTGAAATGCGACATAAATCAGTTATCAGTAATCAGTTACCAGATAGTACAGTTACCAGTAAGTAGTTAGCAGTTAGCAGTTAGCAGTTAGCAAGAAGTTGAATTACAGATGGATTGTTTTCATTTTCTAGTCTTTTAATAAAAAAATTCGTAATTCATAATTCATTTTATGCTTATTTATTTAATTGGAATGCCAAGTTCGGGCAAATCTACTTTTGGACGGCTTTTAGCTCAAAATCTGAATTATGATTTTTTAGATTTAGATGTGTTGATAGAAGAAAAAAATAACGCCACCATTCCACAAATTTTTGAACAAAAAGGA
>DAIUBX010000032.1:0-11800 GCA_036846465.1 Bernardetia sp. | reverse complement strand
ATATATTAGATAACTTCATTGACTTGTATAAGCAATTAGAGTATATATACAAGACAAATATAAAAGAGGATACTACTAAATATAAAGATTTTTATATAGATTTAGAAGACTTTCATACTCGTAATATAATATTTTTCGGAGATATAAATAGAGATATTAATAACTCTAACAGACAGTTTATTAGAAAATTTGTTTTTGTATATAATATATATAATTACTATGTAGAAAACTTAGAAGGTCTAGGCGCACAAAATAAGGATAAATGGTGTTCTTTTATAGGAGAATTTAAATCAAAATTAGAAACTCTTACAAAAGATTCTGTAAACATCAGTGCAAATTTAAGGAAGTCTATACTCATCGACTACAAAGACTTACGAAGTTTTAAGATAAATAAGGAAACTTTAGTAGAAATCTTGAATGATATTAATACTAGCTATAAGTGTAATACGGATTTAAGTAATCTAATTGAATTACTTTTGGATGCAAATTCTATGGCTGATATTAATGCTAATGAAGGTAAAGAAAGTGAAGTGAGTACTCCTAATGAACTAGATGAAGGTAATACTGGAAATCCAATTATCCCTAATAATGAAAATGGTCTTGAGGAGGACAATGTTACTGATAACCGAAATAATGAAGAAGGCACAGAAGGCGACTTTAAGGTCAAGATTCCTCAATTAGAAAATCTAAATTATGCAATAGGAGCTGTACGAGAAGAAAAGAAAAGGCTTTTTAATGATAAAAATACAGAAAAAAAGATTGATAAATTTGATAAAGATACGACTATGACTTTAGGTAATACTAGATTAGTAAGTGATGTGAATGGTTCTGTGTGGACACATAAAGAAAATGATACAACCCACATAGTGAAGGTGGAAAATGTAACGAGTGGACTAAAAGTTGAATATTCTCAAAAAGATAAAAGAGGAAAAATAACAGAAATAGATAGCGATATTATTCATAGAGATAGCATCATTAGTATAAAAACACGTGTGATAAGAAACTCACCAAATCCTTTACTAGATGAAGAATGCCATGTAGATATTGAGAAAAAAACTATGATTTTCGCAACCAACTCTAAAATAATTAAAGGAGATATTCTTGACGTTCTCAAGAAGATATTAGGAGGTGGAGTGTTATCATTAGTAGAGTCAAGCAAGTTAAATGATGACGATCAATTTGCTCATTATGGAATGGAGTTTAAAAGAGAAGATACTGAAGATGCAATGTATTTTGATCCAAGTGATTATTGCATTCTTGCAAAAGGTCAAAGAAGATATAATGGTACTGGTAACACTACAAAAAATAACTTTGATAACTACAAAGCAGGATTTAATCAATTCAATCGCCTTATTTTTGGACTATTGTGGACATTTGGAGGAAGTGATTGCTTTAAAATAGTATTACAAGGAAGTACAGATAGTTCTCCTTTTAATCGTACTAGAAATATTGACAACAGATATAATCAGCCTACTCTATTGAACTCGGAATACTATGATATTAATCCATATAATATATCTAGCATAGATTATACTGATGGTATGAAAGCTAAATCTATTAATGTCAGTACTACATATTCAGACAATCCAACCTTAGGGAATTTAAGAGCTGCATTTTTGAAATATTTATTGATAGTAGAAGCTAAAGATAATGCTAGAAAAAAGGGAAAAAAACATTTAGGAGAAATATCTGAGAGCATTATAATGCTAAAGGGTATTGAATCAGACGGAAAAGTCATTGATTGGCATAGAAGTGTGAGAGTATTCTTATTTGTTGACTGGATAAAAGCAGAGAAGTATTTTGAGGAAGAATGGGGTAGCTTAGAAAATTTACAGCCTGCTCCAAGAGATTAAGTGTTAAGAAATTATTTCTACCTCCCCCAAAACCCTCTCAACACCAATCTCATTAATATCCAATCCCATAGAATTACAATACTTTTCATAGACTTCTTCTTTACTGTTTTGATTTAATTCTTCTTCAATTTTGGGAGGAAAAATGTATGAAATAGGCAAATTATATTCATTGGGATAAGGACTAAAACGCCCAATATGCCTTCCATTTGCAATACAAATCGTCTTCGTCTGCGTGGTTGCGCCAAGATGAGAAGCTACTGTTTCATTTGTAATTAATAAATTACTTTCTGCTATTTTTTGAGTGAGTTCTATCAGATTTGTTTTTCCTGTAAGGTCAGTTATATTATTTTTAATTTTACTTTGACTTTCAAAATTATTTTTATTTTCTTCTAAAAATTCAATAATTTGTTTTGCTAAAATCTGTTCATTTTTTCCTCCAATCAAAACAAAATTTAATTCATTATTTATAGAATTTAATTCTAAAATAAGTTTTGCAAAGTTTTCAAAATGCCACGTTTTATAAATTTCACTTGCACCAATAAAAAGAGCGATTTGATTTTGTTTTTTTTCTTTTACATCAATTTTATCTCGTAAAGAAGGAAATTTTAAATCAATTTTTTTATTCAAAAACTGTTCAAAGAAAATTTTATTTCTATCAAACTCAAAAACTGGTTTGTTGGGAGTTTCTAATAACTGGGTATAAAAACTATCAGCTAATTCTTTTTCTTTTGGAATTAAATTATCTGTATTTCCTTCGTTTCCAATCCGTTTTTCTGCACCTGAAACATTCGCAATCGCATCTCCAAAAAGCAATAATCTTGAATAAGTAGATTCAATGGCGAGTTCAAAACCTTGCTGTCTAATTTCTTTTTGTTTTTGATAACGATAGACAGGATTTTGATAGAATTTTTTACGGTCAATCCAAATTACATCATTTACTGTTTCTTTATCCCATTCTTCAAATAATGATTTCCACATAACATTTCCACACAAAACACGCTTGTAGTTTTTATAAACTTCATCTTTTGCTAACTCTTCTAAAAAATTTCTGAATAGAATATAATCTCCAATGGCATCAAGACGAATGATTAAAAGGCTGTTTTTAGTTAGATTATAATTTGTAAAAACAGTAACTAATTTATCAATAAAATGACACAAACGAACCTCAAAAGCAATTTTGATGCGTTCTTTTAGTTTTTGGAAGGTAGATTTTTTTTTCATAGAAAGTAGCTGATAGCTTCCAAGCTATCGTAAGAATATGTTTTTGTATAATGATCGCTTGGAAGAACTTTGCCGTTGTCTCGCCGACGACATCAACAGTAAAATACAAAACACACTAAAATGTGTTCTACAAAAAAAGCATTCCTAAAAAATAGAAATGCTTTTTCGTTTTATAGTTAATCAAAAACTAATTTTAGTTAGCTTCTTCTTTCTTTTCTGTTACTTTAGGAATAGGTGTTGCATTTTTGAGTTCTTCAAAAGTACGTTTAACTTCTCTTTCTTCGTACGATTCTATCTCGTCTCCAACCTGAATATCATTGTAATTCTTGAAAGAAATACCACATTCAAATCCATTCTTAACTTCTTGAACATCGTCTTTATAACGTTTCAATGCGTCAATTTCTCCTTCGTGGACAACAATACCAGCACGAATGATGCGAATTTTGTTGTTGCGTTTGATTTTACCACTTGTAACCATACAACCAGCAATAACACCCACTTTAGAAACTTTGAACGTTTCACGAATTTCAACTGTACCAACAATATCCTCTTCAATTTTTGGAGCAAGAAGACCAACAATAGCCGACTTCACTTCTTCAATCGCTTTATAGATAATTGAATACAGACGTACTTCTACTTGTTCTCTGTCTGCTAATGCACGAGCATTTCTTGACGGACGAACTTGGAAACCAATAATAATCGCATCTGAAATAGTTGCAAGATTAATGTCTGACTCTGAAATCTGACCTACACCTTTCATTACTACATTTACATTTACCTCATCGGTAGAAAGTTTTTGTAGTGAATCTGCCAATGCTTCCACTGAACCATCAACGTCACCCTTGATAATAAGGTTGAGCTGTTGGAAGTTTCCGATAGCAAGTCTTCTATTAATATCACTAAGCGTAAGACGACGAGTTGCACGAATAGACTGTTCACGTAAAATTTGCTCTCTACGAGTTGCAATATCTTTCGCTTCACGTTCTGATTTCATTACATTGAATCTATCTCCAGCTTGTGGCGCACCGTCCAAACCTAAAATCTGAACTGGTGTTGAAGGTGGTGCAGTTTCCAAACGATTGCCCAAATGATCAATCATGGCACGTACTTTACCAAAATGCGAACCTGCTAAGATTACATCTCCAATTTTTAGAGTACCATTTTGTACGATTGTAGTCGCTACATATCCACGTCCTTTATCCAAAGAAGCATCTACAACAGTTCCTGCTGCATTTCTGTTTGGATTGGCTTTAAGCTCTAATACTTCAGCTTCTAATAAAACGCCTTCTAATAATTCATCTATACCTAACCCTTTCTTTGCAGAAATATGATGAGATTGGTATTTACCACCCCATTCTTCTACAAGAATATTCATATCTGCTAATTCTTGTTTTACTCGGTCTGGATTAGCACCTTCTTTGTCTATTTTATTGATAGCAATAATGATAGGCACTTCGGCAAGTCTAGCATGGTTAATTGCTTCACGAGTTTGAGGCATAACACCATCATCTGCTGCTACTACAATAATAACCACGTCAGTAACTTTTGCCCCCCTTGCACGCATAGCTGTAAAGGCTTCGTGTCCTGGTGTATCAAGGAAAGTAAGTTCTTTACCCCCATCTAAAATTACGTTGTATGCTCCAATGTGCTGCGTAATACCTCCAGCTTCACCTGCTGCAACTTTTGCTTTTCGTATATGGTCAAGAAGAGTAGTTTTACCGTGGTCAACGTGTCCCATAATGGTCACAATAGGCGCACGCTCAACTAAGTCTTCTGGTTTATCTTCTATTTCTAAGACTACTTCTGTTTCTTCTTCAGCAGAAGTAAATTCTACATCATAGCCAAATTCATCGGCAAGTGTAGTAATTAGTTCGGCATCAAGACGTAAATTGATAGAAATCATTACGCCTAAGCCCATTCCCTTAGAGATAAGTTCGTTAATAGAAACATCAAGTAAATTTGCAAAATCACTTGCAGGAATAAACTCAGTTACTTTTAATAACTTGTTTTCTACTACTACCTCGTTTTGTTCGTTTTCACGAGCCTCACGTCTGTCCTTACGATTTGTTCTTCTTCCTTTTGAAGCTCCTTTACCTGAACCCGTATTCATACGAGCTAGTGTAGCCTTAATTTGTTCTTGAACTTCTTTTGCAGTAGGTTCTTTACGTCTTTTCTTACGTTTTTTACTTGCTTCTGACTCTGGTTTTGGTGCAGTGGAGGTAGAGGTAGAGGTAGGTGTAGAAGCTGTTGCAGCTCCTTTGTCGCTTGTGTTCAGCTTAGTCAAATCCTGTGGTTTGCTATCTGAAGAAGCTTCTCCTTCACCTTTACGGCGACGACGACGGCGACGACGACGGCGAGTTCCGTCATCTGACTTGTCGTCAGTAGGAGATATTTTTTTCTTTTTAGAGAAAGAAGACAAATCTATTTTACCAACCACTTTAAGTCCTGGTAGTTTATCACCTTGTGAAGAAACAAAATCATCACCCTCTTCTTTTTTGCCTTGAACGGTTTCAATTGTTTTAGTACTTTTGTCGTCCTTGGTTTGGTTTAGTTTTTTAGCCTCTTCTTTTACTTTACTTACAGGGATTTCAGACTTACTTTTAGTGTCAGTCTTTTTGGGATCTGAGTTTCTGTTATCCTTTTTATTAGAAGGCTGTAAATTGGTTTTATTACCAGTATTTCTATCTTCTTTTTTATTGTCTTGTTTAGGTTTATCATTCTGCTTAGATGCTTCTACCTTTGTATTTTTATTGTCTGCATCATTTTTAGTTACAGAATTAGATAATTCCTTATTTTTTTGAGAAACAGAAGTCTGAGAAGGTTTAGTGGTAACCTTTTCATCTTTCTTATTATCTTCTCTTCTATTGTCTTTTGTCACAGTTATTTTTTCTACTGATTTTCTATCAGACTTATCGGCATTGCCTATTTGAGAAGGCATAGATGCCTTACTGGTAGTTGTATTATCAATAGATTTTACTTTATTATCTTCCTTATTAGTAGTTTTTATTTCTTGTTTTGAAATCACTTTTTCAACCTCTTTATCTGCTACTTTATTGGTCTGTGAAGCCATAGCAGGTTTATTTTGAGTAAAAGTGTTTTTCTTTTTAAACTTGTCCAAATCTACCTTTCCTACCACCTTCATCTGATGCGAATCGGTAGTAAATGTTTCAGGCTCTTTTTTCTTTTCCTCCTTTTTCTCTTCTTTAATAGGCTGAACAGTAGCGTTTATATTTCCTTTTATAATAAGCTCTTTTTCTGGCTCTGCATCTTCTTCTTTTTCCTGTTCTTTTTGAGATTTGACTTTTGTATCTCTATCGATAGTTTTACCTGTTGCAGAGGTAGTTCCTATTTTGATATTAGATGCTTCTCTTCTGTTCTGAAGTGAAGTCTCAAAATCTTTTTCCAAAATTGCATACATTTCTTGATTGATAGGCTCATTGGGATTGCCTTTCAAATCGTGTCCTTTTTTTCGTAAATGCTCGACGATAGTGTTGCGTCCGATATTTAGTTTTCGGGCGACTTGACTGAGCCTCATTTGTGTCTTTTTTTCTGCCATAAATTTTTTTGGGGGCGACTATTAAACTATCTTCTGAAAAATTATCCTTATTATAAAAAGGTCAATAAAATTCTAAAAATGATGAGTTGCCTACTTTTGACTCCTAAGATATATATATTTTAAGTGATTTTAGGAGGTTCTGTTCTTAAACTAATTTAAGTTTTTTTTGAAACGATATTGGGTTTTGATGAATAAACTGATTTGATACAGTTGTATATAAATTATTGAGTGTAAAAGCGTTCTTCAATCTGATTGGCTAAGAATTTCTTATATTATTAGTATAAAATGATAATTTTTATCCGTAGGGCAGATTATTATACAAAAATACGATAATTTTTTAGAAAAATTAATCTAAAAGCGCAAAAAAAGCAAATATTTATTTTTTTATCTAGTTTGTACTGATACAGATTGTAAAATTTAAACCCTAAAAGTCGTTTGTGTCTCTTAGGGTTTAGTTTTATAGAAAATTATTCAAATTCTTTCTTGAGGACTTCCAAAACAAAGTCAATTGTTTCTTCTTCTAAATCTACACGACGGACTAAATCTTCTCTGTTGTATTCCAATACACTTCTAGCTGTATCAAAACCTACTTTATGAAACTCATCGATAATCCAATCATCGATAGCATCTTTGAATTCTGTCAAATCGACATCATCCTCAAAATCATCAACAGCTTCTTCTCTAAAGACATCAATTTCGTAATCTACTAGCTTTCCAGCCAAGCGAATATTCTGTCCACCTTTTCCGATAGCAAGTGAAATTTGGTCACGCTTTAAGAAAACAGCTACACGAGCATTGTCTTCATCTATTTTCATAGAACTCGTTTTGGCAGGACTAAGCGCACGAGAAATGAGTAATTCTAAATTTTCGGTATAATTAATTACGTCGATATTTTCATTACAAAGCTCTCTTACGATTGAATGAATACGTGAACCTTTCATACCCACACACGCACCAACTGGGTCAATACGGTCATCAAATGATTCTACGGCTACTTTTGCACGTTCACCGGCTTCTCTTACCACTTTACGAACTGCGATTGTTCCCTCTTCAATTTCTGGAATTTCAGATTCGAATAATTTCTCTAAAAATAAAGGTGCAGTACGAGAAAGAATAATTTTTGGGTTTCCATTTTGCATTTCTACACGATGAACAACAGCACGAACACTGTCTCCTTTACGGAAACGGTCTTTTGGTATTTGTTCTGCTTTTGGCAAACTAAGTTCCTTGCCTTCGCTATCTTGTAAAACTACTTCACGTTTCAAAACTTGATACACTTCACAAGTAACTATTTCGCCTACGTACTCTTTGTATTTTTGATACAATAAATCTTTTTCCAAATCTCTTACCTTTTGGATAAGCGTTTGACGAGCAGTCTGAACTAATCTACGTCCGAAGTCATCAATTTTGATTTCTTGAGCTACATCTTCTCCAACTTCAAAGTCAGGTTCAATTATTTTGGCATCTGAAAGACGGATTTCTGTTTGTTCGTCGTATTCTGGCTCATCATCAGCAATAATATTTCTATACTGCCAAATCTCTAAGTCGCCTTTTTCGATATTAACAATTACATCAAAATTTTCATCAGAACGGTATTTTCTGCGAATAAGTGTGCGAAAAACATCTTCCAAAATACGAATCATCGTAGGACGGTCAATGCGCTTTAATCTTGCAAAATCTGCAAAGGATTCTATTAGTGTTGAGGTTTCTATACTCATTGTATTTTATTTTTTCGCACCTTAAAAGGTGCGATACATTTCGCACCCTAAAGGGTACGCTACTTTATTTTTTTTTGAATGATATTTGAACGTGTGCTACTTTGACTTCTGCGAAGTGAATAGTGGCTGGTTTGTATTTTGTCTTTAATTTTCCTTTTTTTCCTTCTTCTACTTGATATTCTTCAGTAATTTGAAAAACTTTTTTAGTTTCTCCATCTACCTCAATATCTTCAATAGATTGTAATTTGCCTAGTTTTTTAGTTCCGTCTTTTAGTTCGAACTCTAAAGTTCGTCCTACATGTTGAGGATATTGTCTAAAGATGTGCAATCCATAATCTACCCCTGGTGAAGAAACTTCTAAATTATAAGGTTTGTCTTCTCCATTTTCATCTTTTCCAAATAAATCATCTTCTTCAAAATAAGCTCCTAATTTTCGGCTTACATTTGCACAGTCAACAATTCCAACGCCATCATCGCCATCAATAATTATAATTACTTTTGGAGTTCTTGTTTTTGAAATTTGAATTTCTAATAAAAAAATATGTGTTGAAAGTGCATAGTCAAAAAGCTCGTTTCCTTCTTCACTTGCTTGTGGAGAAGTAGCTTTTTGAATAAAATCACTAATTTTTTCTTTAATAGAATCGTTTTGTGCTGTTTTTGAATCGGACATGTAACAAATTTAGAAGTTAGATTTCAGAAATTAGAAGTAAATACTTTTTATTTCTATTAACCATAGAATATATAAAAACGAAAATGGAAGGCTTTTTTGCCTTCCATTTCGTATTGTTTCCTAATTAGATACAAAAGTACAAAAAAGGGTTTTGTTTTGCAAATTTTTGAATTTACTAAATTGTGTCCTTTTAGTTAATAGGAATTTGAATAAAAAAAGTAGTTCCGATTCCTTCTTGGGTTTCAAACCAAATTTTTCCGTTATGTTTTTCTATATTTTTTTTGGTAATATCTAAACCAAGTCCACTTCCTTCGCCCATTGGTTTGGTTGTAAAAAAAGCATCAAATATTTTGTCTTGAATTTCTTTTGGGATTCCTTTTCCTGTATCTTGAATAGAAACTACTACTTTATTTTCTTGTTTTTTGGTAGAAATAATTAGTTTGCCTTTGCCTTTCATGGCTTGAATTGCATTATGAATGAGGTTTGTCCAAACTTGCATGAGTTCATCAGGATAACCTAAAAATGGAGATATTTCTTCAAATTTTCTTATTACTTCGACTCCTTGTTTTATTTGATTGTGATAAATTGTAAGTGTTGTTTCGATACTTTCATTGATATTGACAGTTGATTTTTCGCCTGTTTGGTCTTGATGAGCAAAATTTTTGAGAGCAAAAACAATTTTTGCAGCCCTATTTGTTGCTGTTTTGACAGTTTGGTTGCTTCTTAGGATAGAGGATATTTGATATGCTGTATAAAAAACTTCTTGTACATTTTCACCTTGTAGGAGAGGGAGATATAACTGATTTTCGTCATACATATTCATATCTACAATCAAATCAAGATAATATTCTAGATTTAGACTTTCTATCAGTTCAATATTTTCTAGTTCGTTTACTAGTTTATGTCTTATTACACGTTTTTCTCGGCTAGAGAGTATATCTGATTTTTGAGAAGATTGTACAATAAATTCATTAAAATTAATAAATGTTGTATCATCTAATTTTTTCAAAAAATGAGATAAAGTAGGTAATATTTTCATTAAGATACCTTCAATACTATCAGCCGAAGAACGAATCGCTCCCAAAGGTGTATTAATTTCATGTGCAATACTTGCTACAAGCTGCCCCAGACTAGCCATTTTTTCGGATTGAATAAGTTGGTCTTGTGTTTCAACTAAAGTACGTACTGTTTTTTCAAGCTCTGTATTCTGTTCTGCTAACGTATTTTGTATGGCTTGTAGTTCTTCGACGTTCATTTTTAGCTCTTCTTTTGAGGCATAGAGTTCTTCATTTTGAGTCTTTATTTGTTGCTCTGCTTTTAATAACTCTATTTCATACTGTTTACGCTGCTTAAAGCGATAAACCGAATAATAGATAATCTCTACAGAGTCATTTTCTTTTCTAATTAGGTGTGCATTTACCAAAACAGAGAGCTTTTCTCCATTTTTTTTACGCATCTCAAAATTAATCTCCTCTACTTCACCTTGCATATTGAGCAGAGGGGTAAAGTGAGTTTGATGATAAATTTTGCTTCCCATAGTTAGAAAATCAGTCCATTTTTTTTTCTTTACGACCTCTTCTTGAGTGTAACCAAACCAACTCAAGAACGTTGAATTGGTTTGTTGTATTACCTCATTTGCAGAAGTTTGAAAGAGTCCACAAGGTGCAAAGTCGTATATTTCTGCCGCTTCGTCCATATTTTGTGATATATATTATTTAGCAGTATTTAGCAAATAGTTTTTGATGTATGCAGTCGTTTCTGCTGGATGGCTTAGATGTGGGCAGTGTCCTGTTCCATCTATTATTTCCAATTTGCTATTTTTAATATGTGTTTGTACGTATTCTCCTACTGACATGGGAGCTATCAAATCTTGCGAAACTTGCAAGATAAGCGTTGGTGTACTTATCTTGGGCAATTCTTTACGGTGGTCGCTAGTAAAGGTAACTTTAGCAAAGTTTTTAGCGATGTCAGGGTCGTGTTGGCAGAAACTATTGGTAAGCTCTTCGGTAAGTTCAGGCTTATCAGCATTGCCCATAATTACAGACGTGATGCCACTTGACCAACCCAAATAATTACTATTCAAAGTTTCAATCATATCGTCAATGTCTTCTTTCTCAAAACCACCTTGATAGTCTCCATCGTTGAGATAGCAAGGAGAAGGGCATACCATTATGATATTTTTGAAAAGATGTGGGGCTTCGTTAACAGCTAAAGCACCTACCATTGCACTAACCGAATGTACCACTAAGATGGAATTTTGCAGTTTAAGCGTCTGAATTACTTCTAATAAATCAGAAGCATATTGATTTAGGGTGCTATACTTCTTGGTGTTGTAGGCACTCCAGTCTGATTTTCCAGAGCCTACATGGTCAAGTAATACGACTTTGTAGGCTTCTTCAAACTGTGGAGCAACAAAACGCCACATGTTTTGGTCGCAACCATAACCGTGTACAAATATGATAGGTTGATCACCATTTCCTTTTACGACAACATTGTTTCTTTTGAGTACATTCATAGTGTTTTTCTGATTAAAAAGTGTTTGTATTTTTTAAGTGTAAGAAAGTTCAAGTCTATCATTATAGTATAGGAAGTTCGATAAAAAATGTAGTTCCCATTCCTTCTTTGGTTTCAAACCAAATTTTATTTTGATGCTTTAATTGCAAATCATAACTTGTATTTTGTTCAAGTCTCTACCAAAGGTCTGACTTGGACAAAATAAGCCGTTTTAAATGAGAATAATTATTTTAATTTGGTCAGACTTTTAGTAGAGACCTTTAAAACC
>DAIUBX010000031.1:7739-11871 GCA_036846465.1 Bernardetia sp. | reverse complement strand
AGAAGAACTTTAGAATTAAGTTGATGAATTGCATAATTTTCAATAATCTGTTCTGATTTTGGGTTGGATTGTCCGTTAAAAATAATTCCTTTTAGTTTGATATTTCTGTGTTTAATGGCTTCTAAACTCAAAATAGAATGATTGATACTTCCCAAATAAAGATTACAAACCAAAATAAGAGGTAAGTTTAATTTTTCGATTAAATCAATTACATAATCTGCTTTTCCATTTTGTCCGTCATTAATTGGAACAAATAACCCTCCTGCTCCTTCGATAATTAAATTTTTGTTTTTACTTTCTTTTGGCAATTCAAAATCTGAAAGTTTGATTTCTATATTATCAATTTTTGCAGCAGCATGAGGCGACATAGGCGCAGTAAGACAAAAACGCTCTTCTAAAAAAATACTTTCCGTAGTGGAAACTAATTCTTTGACTTGGTCGGTATCTTTTGGCAAACCTGCTTGTATGGGTTTCCAATAATGCGCCTTTAGAGCTTCTACCAAAATGGCACTAATAAACGTTTTTCCACTATCTGTTCCGATGGCAGAAATAAAATATTGATGTTGCATAAAATTTTTGAAATAAAATAAAACCCACAATTTTGGTTGTGGGTAGAATTAAAATGTTATTCTCCAATATCCATGTCCTTATTCCTCCTCCTCCTCCTCCTCCTCATCATCACTACCTTCATCAAAAACATTCCGAATATAAAGAGAAGCCTTAACCGTTCCTTCATCAGCATTGTATTCCATTACAAAACCTAATTTTTTACAGATTTTTCTCATGGCTTGATTTTCTGATAAAATATCAGCTGTCAGTAATTCTATGCCTTCACTACGACAAACTTCTACGGCTCTTTTCAAAATTTCCAAACCTAATCCTTCGCCTTGATAACCATCGACGATAGTCATTCCAAACTCAGCTTCTTTTGTACCATGAACTTTTATTATTCGGATTGCACCTATTATTTCGTTTCGGGTGCCTTGTTCTTTTTCCTTTTCTATAATAAGGGTGATTTGTCTGTCGTAATCAGCAAAACAAATTCTTGAAAGACGTTCATGTGAGGTTCTTTGGTCAAGACTAACAGCATGAAAAAATCTAAAATAAACACTTTGAGGAGAAAGTTTTTTGTGAAATTCTGCCATGGAAGGCTCATCTTCTGGACGAATAGGACGAATCAAAACTTCTTGATTGCTTTTTGGTAAAATCCATTTTCCTTTATATTCGGAAGGATATGGACGGATTGCCAAACGAATCAATTCATCATCTTTTATGTCCTCAGATTGCAAAATCATGACTGCATCAAGAATAGAAATACCATCTGTACGAGAAACCGAAATAGGATTGAGATAAATTTCTTTTATAAATGGTTGTTCGATAATCAACTGACTAAAACGTACCATAGACTGCTCCAGAAGCATTAAAGTAGGTTCATGTAAATCATCTGTATTTACTAAGTTTTTATAAATTGTCGTCTGTTCGATGGCTCTTCGTGCTAAAGTTGCATTGAGAGGAGGTAATGCGACAGCTCTATCTTGATAGTATTGCAATGATTTTCCACCATTCCCAAAGAAAATAATAGAACCAAATTGTACATCTACTCTACTTCCCATCAACATTTCGATAGAATCGTTTGTATTCATTTCTTGGACAGTTACTCCCAAAAATTCATCAGGACTTACACGTTCCTCTATATTTTTCTTAATTTCTTGATAGGCTTTTCTTAGAGCTTGTTCGTCTTTCAAAAACAAACGGACTCCACCTACTTCATTTTTATTAATTATTGATTTTGAATGCACTTTCAAAACTACTGGTTTAGCAATTTTTTCGGCTTGTTCCCATGCTTCATCTTCTGATAGAGCCAAACGAGTTTTGACGATAGGCAGATTATAAGCAGCCAAAATTAATTTTGCTTCCCATTCAGTCAAGATAGTACGTTTTTCTTTTCTTGCCTTTGCTATAATTTCGGTAACTTTTTTTCTGTTGGGTGGATTCTTTTTCATCGAATCCGAAATACGAGGCGTTTGATAAATGCCTTTCAAGTTATAGGCATATTTCCACAAATAATTAAAAATATGAGCTGCTGCATCTGGATATTGAAAATTAGGAATACCAGCCTTTGAAAGCAATTTTCTGCCTTCTTTTGTGGTATCTCCTCCCATCCAACTCACTAACAAAGGTTTTTTCTTTAGTGAAGCAAAACGCAATAAATTTTTAGCTGTTTCGGTAGGTTGGCTAACGGCTTGTGGGGCAAGAATTACTAAAAGACCATCAATAGCTGTGTCTTCTAATAAAATTTCAGTTGCTTTTTCGTAAAGTTCAGGTGTAGCAAACTGATGTAAATCCAAAGGATTTGCATACTCCCAACCTTTAGGTAGAAATTCAGATAACTTCTCAATAGTAGTTTCAGAAAGGGTTGCTAACTGCCCTCCACCTTTCATAAGCATAGTTGTAGCTAGTTGTGCAGGAGCATTGGCATTGGTCAGAATTGCCAAATTTTTTCCTTTCGGACGAGGCTGCTTAGAAATTACTTCAACCATAAAAAATACTTCTGCCATTGTATCTACACGAAGCATTCCCGAACGACGAAAAGCAGCATTAAAAATCAAATCTTCATCTACCTCAAAACGAATAGGAGAAGTAGCCTGTTTGGAAGAGGCATTTTCTAATTGCTGTCTTTTGCCTGTTTTGAGTACAATAATGGGTTTTGAATAGGAAACTTCTTTAGCAGCCGACAAGAAAGAACGAGCATAATTGATGGTTTCCATATACAAAACAATTGCTTTTGTTCGGGTATCATCACCTAAATAGTGAATCACATCTCCCCAACTAATATCAATCATTCCACCAATCGAAACAAAGGCACTAAAACCTACATTTTGACTATGCCCCCAGTCCAAAACACCTTCTCCCATTGCACCACTTTGAGAAACGAAACCAATACTTCCTTCTTTTGGTCTTTGATTAGAAAAGGTAGCAAAAAGATTCAGATGAGGACGTATAAAGCCAATAGAATTTGTACCAATCACACGAACATCCGACCTTCTAGCTTCTAATAAGATTTCAGCTTCAAATTCTTCTCCTTTTTCGCCAGTTTCTCTAAATCCTGTTGAAAGAATAAGCGCATTTTTTACGTTTGCTTCTCCACATTCTCGTATAATATCAGCTACTGTTTTGGCTGGTGTGATGATAATGACAAGGTCAATGAACTCATCTATATCTTCAATTTTTTTGTAGCAAACCGAACCATTGATTTCTTCGTATTTTGGATTGACAGGAAATACCTCTCCTTTATAATCTAATAAAGTAAGATTTTCGAACAGTCTTTTTCCTAAAGAACCCTCTCTTTTACTTGCTCCCACAACAGCGATTGTTTTGGGATGAAAAAGAGCCTCCATATTACTTTTATCATAAGAAGGGTGGAAATGTTGTGCCGAAACGCCTTCGCCCCAAGAGCGAATACCTTCCAAAACTTTTTCTAAAATACGTTGAAAAGAATGCTGCATGACAGTTTGGATTCCGATAGCTAATTGATTAGCTAGGTAATTATAATTTCTTTTGAAAGGTAGAAAAGAATCTGCTTTTTTAAAATTATCAGTATCAAAATGATTTAATTTCTTTTGAGGTTTAGATAATTTTGAAGATTTGGATTGCTTGAATTCTCTTTCCTTTGATTCTTTGTTACTCAAATATACAACAGGCATCTGTAAAAAATGTAATGTGACAGATAAAAATTAATGAAAATTGTTGTGTGTGAGTGTTTTGTGTATTTTTTTGTGAAGCTACAAGAAATTAAACTTGATTAGGAACAATTACAAATTAAAAATTATGAATTTTGATTTTAATTTATTGATTATCAATTCATTACAAATTCAAAAGTAGCAATTTATTTGAGTTCTTGTTCCTTAGTTAGGGAGTTTATTTCTTGTCGTAAGATTTTTATTTTTAACAAATAAAACAAAAAATAAATTTATAGTGATGTAAAAGAGTGAAAATTTATTAAAAAATGACCATTAGTCATATAAATTGTTTTGTTAGTAGTAAATCAAGATAACCTTACACTTATTTTTTGTCTATGAATAGAAGTGTTTTTGAATTTTTTTTCACTAAAACTATATTTTTTTGAATTTTT